>DATCID010000017.1:0-36046 GCA_036507975.1 Ruminiclostridium sp. | reverse complement strand
AGCTGATTGGTACTAATAGGTCGAGGGTTTGACCCAAAGAGAAACAGGTACTCAAGAGTAGATCGTTTTTAATCTATGAATGAGAGAAACGCTTCAAAATCTTCTAAATCGAATACATTATTTAGTTCTGAAGGCACAAAGCGAGAGTTTTGGACTTCAAAGAAAAAGTTAAAAGATTGTAAGAAGCGAGAGCTTATACAATTTTAAATTTCTGGTGGATATAACGAGATGGCCACACCCGTTCCCATACCGAACACGGAAGTTAAGCATCTCAGTGCTGATAATACTTGGCTGGCGACGGCCCGGGAAGGTAAGTCTCTGCCAGAATTATATTCCTTAATAGCTCAGTTGGTAGAGCATGCGGCTGTTAACCGCAGGGTCGTAGGTTCAAGTCCTACTTAAGGAGCCAAAAAGCAAATTCATTAAATGAATTTGCTTTTTTATATTGATGTAAACGTATTTACGACATATAATATTAAAAGATAATATTTTACAGTAGTTAAAGATATTGAAAACGGAATAAAAATAGCAAGTCTAAAGTTCTTCAAGAAAAGGCATTGAAAATAGAATAATAATGACAAGTTTAGTGTGCTTGAAGAAAAGAAATTGAACAGAATAAATTTGTAAGACAGATAAAAATATTTACAATTAAAATCTAATATTTGGAAGTGATTATTTATGCTTAAGAAGCCTATAAAACGACTTGGTGATTTACTGCTAGAAGTTGGAATGATAACTCTGGAACAACTAAATACAGCAATAGCTTTACAAAAGAAAACAGGTGAAAAGATAGGTGGAGTACTTACCAAGCTTGGCTATGTGGTAGAAGATGATATAATTCAAGTTTTGGAATTCCAACTCGGCATTCCACATGTTAAGCTTGAAAAATATAATATTGATAAAGCCGCATATTCATGTATACCTGAGAGTATTTCTAGAAGATATGGGCTTATACCAATTAAAAATGAAAAAGGTATTTTGACTGTAGCAATGAGTGACCCTCTTAATGTTTTCGCTATTGATGATCTTAAAATATATTCAGGACTAGAAATTCAACCAGTTATTACAAGCCATGATGATGTTATAAAAGCAATTGACAAATATTACAGTGCCCAAAAAGCAATGAGAGCTGTTGAGGAATTTAAGAAAGAGCAGGTATCAACCCTTAAAATTAACCCTGGAGCAAATGAAGAACAGAATGATGATGAGATAAATAATGCACCTGCTGTAAAGGTTATAAACTCAATAATTGAGCAGGCTGTTAGAAATAGGGCAAGTGATATACATATAGAGCCATTTGAGACATATATAAAAATTCGTTTTAGAACAGATGGTCAACTAAGCGAAATTATGAGACCTGAGATTGACATTATGCTAGCTATATCTGCACGTATAAAGATAATAGGTGGTATGAATATTGCAGAGAAAAGGCTTCCCCAAGATGGACGTATAAGTGTTGAGGTCGATGGTAAGGAATATGATCTCAGAGTGTCAATATTACCAACAATATTTGGTGAAAAAATAGTTATTCGTATAGCTGATAAGAAGGCTTTTATACTAACAAGAGATCAGCTTGGCTTTAATGAGTACGAAGAGAGACAATTTGAAAAAATGCTTCTTAATCCACATGGAATTATATTAGTTACAGGTCCAACAGGAAGTGGCAAATCAACTACTCTTTATAGTGCTGTAAATGAGATTAATCGACCGGACATTAATCTTATCACCGTTGAAGACCCTATTGAATGTATCATTGAGGGAGTAAACCAAGTTCAGGTTAATACCAAAACGGGAATGACCTTTGCTGCTAGTTTAAGGGCTATTTTGAGACAAGATCCAGATGTTATTATGATAGGTGAAATACGCGACAAGGAGACTGCCGAAATTGCTGTGAGAGCTGCAATTACTGGGCACTTAGTTCTAAGTACACTACATACAAATGATGCTCCTAGCTCGGTTTTACGGTTAATTGATATGGGTATTGAGCCCTATATGGTTTCTTCATCAATTGTGGGAGTTATAGCTCAAAGATTGGTAAGAAAAATTTGCAATAACTGTAAGATACAATACCCAGCTAGCGATGAGGATATGAGTCTGCTAGGGGTTTCGGGAGAAAGACCAATGCTCGCAAAGGGGCGCGGCTGTCCTATGTGTAACAAAACTGGTTTTAGAGGACGACAAGGTGTATATGAGGTAATCACTGTTTCCAAGAAGCATAAAGAGATGATAAATGACAGATGTACTGAAGAGGAGCTTAAGGAGTACTCTATTGAAAATGGGATGCTTACTTTAAGGGATAATCTTATCAAAACAGTCTTATTGGGCGAAACAACCATTAGCGAATTAATAAAAACGGCTTATTCTAATGACTGATTAAACCATATAATGAATGAGAAGGGATAATATATAAATAAAATTAAGTAATAAGGTTAATTTATTAAGGGTTTGTTAATTTATTATTTTGGTGTTATATCATATTGTAAAATATAAATACATATGTTAATATGCAATTAATGGAGGAAGAATATGTCATTAGAGGATATGCTTAAGAAAACCTTAGAGCTAGGAGCCTCAGATTTACACATAACAGTTGGAGTACCACCAACAATTAGACGAAATGGAAGATTGTCAACTATAGGTGATCAAAGATTGTTGCCAGCTGATACAGCAGAGCTTATTCGGAGTATGCTAAACGATGATCAATGGAGAATTTATCAAGAGGTCGGAGAGCTTGATTTATCTTTTTCCCTACTGGGAATGGGACGATTTAGGGTAAATGTGTATAAACAAAGGGGTACCTGCTGTGCTGCAATTAGAATGGTAAATATCACTATTCCTTCCTTGGATGAACTTGGGCTACCTGATATCGTAAAGGAATTGGGAAATAGGACAAAAGGGTTGATTTTGGTTACAGGGCCAACAGGCAGCGGTAAATCAACAACATTGGCCTCTATAATTGATAAGATTAATAAAGAAAGAGATTGCCATATACTTACTCTTGAAGATCCCATAGAGTATTTACATAAGCACAATAAATCAATTGTTAATCAAAGAGAAATTGGAAATGACTCTCACTCATATGCGGCCGCACTTCGAGCTGCTTTAAGAGAAGATCCAGATGTTATTTTGGTAGGAGAGATGAGAGACATAGAAACCATTGGAATAGCTGTTACGGCTGCTGAGACAGGACATCTTGTGCTATCTACACTACATACTATAGGTGCGGCAAATACTATTGATAGAATAATTGACGTATTTCCACCACATCAGCAGCAACAGATACGGGTACAACTCTCTACTGTTATCCAAGGAGTCGTATCACAACAGCTAATACCCAGAAAGGACAAACCAGGTAGAGTTGCAGCTATAGAAATTATGGTGGCTACTCCTGCAATACGCAATCTGATTCGTGAGGGTAAGACCTATCAAATCAATTCGCAGATACAGACTGGCGCGAAGTTTGGAATGCAAACAATGGATAGTAGTCTTGCTGGTTTGTATAAAAGAGGTATAATAAGTCAAGAAGATGCAATGATGTATGCAGCAGACCAAGATAATCTAATGAGGTTTATAAATTAAAAAAATTAAGCAGGGTGATATTATTGGCCATTTATAACTATAAGGCTAAAACCAATTCCGGTGAAACGGTAACTGGAAGTTTCGTTGCAACTGATAAAAACATGGTAGTTGCTTTAATTAAAGAAAAAGGATATTATCCTCTTACTATAGAGGATAGCAAAGCAAAGGGAAGAGAAGTAGAGTTTAAGATAAAGCAAAAGGTTAAGGCAAAAGATCTAGCCATAATGTGTCGTCAGTTTGAGACAATGCTAGGTGCGGGTGTAACTGTTATAGGGTGTCTAGATATGCTGAAAAAGCAAACAGAGAATGTTACCCTTAGAGCTGCAATTGCTAGGATATATGAAGACGTCCAGAAAGGGACAACACTTTCTGAATCGATGAAGTCATTATCAAAGGTTTTCCCTGTGCTGCTCATTAGTATGGTTGAGGTTGGAGAAGTAAGTGGTACACTAGAGGTGGCACTTGAGAAGCTTGCAGTGCAGTTTGAAAAGGACAATAAGATTAAATCAAAGGTGTCTACAGCTATGGTATACCCTGCCGTTATTGGGTGCATTGCTCTGGTGATGGTGGTATTTATGATAACATTCATCGTTCCTAAGTTTGTCGGAATGATAAACTCTGCTGGTGGGAAGATGCCATTACCTACTGCAATATTGCTATACGTAAGTGGACTTTTTACTAATCCTTTGTTTTTATTAGGAATTACTGTTGTTATATCACTATCGGTTTTTGGATTTAAAAGATTTAAGAGTAGCGAACAGGGTAAATTCATAATCGATAGTATTATATATAAAATGCCGATGGTAGGCAAGAATGTACAAAAGATACTGGCTTCACGCTTTACAAGAACACTGAGTACTTTGCTCAGTTCTGGAGTTTCATTGATTCAGTCACTTGAGGTTGTGGACAGAGTGGTGAACAATCAGATTGTTTCTAGAGGAATTGTAAAGGTTAAAGAAGAGATAAAGAGGGGTTCAAATCTGGCCGAACCACTAGAGAGACTTGGCATTTTCCCACTAATGGTTACACAGATGATTAGTGTTGGTGAGGAAGCTGGTTCTCTAGACTCCATCATGGAAAGAGTGGCGGATTTCTATGATGAAGAAGTGGAAACATCTATTAGCAAGCTAGTTGCGATGATGGAGCCAATTCTGATGATGCTGCTTGCTATTGTAGTAGGATTTATCGTTATTGCGATGATGATGCCTATATTTAGTATGTATCAAGGGGAAGGTCAGTAAAAATATAAAAAATATAAGGGGGATTTCTAATGTTAAAGTTCTTTAAGAAAATGAAAAAAAATCGTAAGGGGTATACATTGACAGAGTTAATTGTAGTTGTAGCAATTCTGGGTATACTAGCAGCAGTAGCAACACCTATGATTATGAATCAGGTTGATAAAGCAAGGACAACCGCAGATTTGGCTAATGCTAAATCAATTGAAAATGCTTATAAGATTGAGGTTGTATCAACTGGAGTTGAAGCTAGTGATGCTGCAGCCGCTATAACGGCAATTAAGAAAACTTTAGTTACTATTCCAGCTCCACAAAAGGCAGGGGCATTTTATTTAAATCCTAAAACAGGTGAGACGAAACATTCAGCTGCAACTCCGACCGTAGTTGCTGGCGAAACTTGGTTTTTAGTCAGCCCATGATCTTTCTAACTATCTACATAGCAGTTTTTGGTCTTGTAATTGGTTGCTTCTTGAATGTATGCATTTATCGCATACCCACTAATCACTCAATTATAAATCCACCATCACATTGCACAAGCTGTGGTACAAGGCTGAGACCTCTTGACCTTGTACCAGTTTTCAGCTATGTTTTTCTAAGAGGTAAATGTCGTTACTGTGGGGAAAGAGTCTCCGCCAGATATCCCATCGTTGAGTGCTTAACGGCAGCTGTTTTTGTGTTACTGTATTTTAGGTTTTCATTAACGATAGAATTCTTAGCCGCAACATTTTTCGCTTGTATTCTGATTTGTGTAGCCTTCATTGATTTTGACTTTAAAATCATACCAAATGGATTAGTTATAGCAGGATTGGTTGTTGGTGTAGCCTTATGTGTATATAATCTGTTTTACCCGGTTTCAATGTATGGAGATAGAGTATGGTACAATCCGCTTCTAGGTATAATTTGTGGAAGTGGGGTTTTGTTTTTGATATCCATTGTGGGTTCATTGGTTTATAAAACTGAGGATGCAATGGGAATGGGAGATGTCAAGCTCTTCGTAGTAGTTGGCTTATTCTTGGGATGGCGCTTGACCATTATTGCCTTCATGGTAGCAGTCATTTTTGCGGCTATTATTAGTCTAGCACTAATCCTATTTAAAAGATTGAATAAAAAGTCGACAGTTCCATTTGGGCCGTTCATAGCTTTAGGTGCGTTTATCGCAATGACGTATGGGTGGAATATTATTGACTTCTATATTGGATTTCTTCCTAAGTAGTTGAAATCTAAAATATAAAAATGTTGGGGCGGTATTATGGTTGGGAAAAAGCTGATTGTTCTGGATATAGGTAACAAAACAACTAAGATTGTTTATGGTAGTGCCAATAAAAAAAGTATTATTGTTAACGAATATGATATTATTGACACGCCAAAGGACTGCATAAATGATGGTGTTATTATAAATGCTGAGGAGCTTTCGACGGCTCTATTAGACTCATTTAAAAGTAATAAAATCACTAAAGCTGGTCTTGTTCTGAATGTAACTGGAACAGGAGTTATTACGAGAGAAATCCAAATCCCTATATCAACAGATCAAGAGATTGCACAGATACTTGGATTTGAGGCACAACAATATTTTCCTGTAGACTTGCAGAATTATACCACTGATTTTAAGGTGCTGGAAAATGTAACAAGCAAAGAAGGTGCTCAGTCAAGAGTATTGCTTGTGGCTGCGCCAAATAAGCAAATTGAGGGATATATTGAGCTAGCAAAGCTTTTAAAGCAGCATTTGATAGCAATTGATATACCTGCGAACTGTGTCATGAAGGGGTTTTCATATAAATCTGCTCAGAACATTAATTTGAATGAAGACTATGCTGTAATCGATATAGGCTATGACACGTCGATGGTCTGTATTTTTCAAAATAATATTCTAAAATTTAGTAGGATTTTATTAAATGGTGGCGCGGATGTAGATAAATTAATTGCAAATGAATATAATTTGGAATATAAAAAAGCAGAGAATATGAAAATAGCATATAAAGGTGTTTCTGAAGCACAGCTTGAAGTAGCTGCTACAAGTGAGACTACAGAATTTGGAGATATTATTGAAAAAGGAATGAACAATATCGTTACTGATATTAGTAGATTTATTGATTTTTACAACTCCAGAGATAATTCAAATCGTGTCCAAAGAATATTTGTTTGCGGTGGTGGGAGTAAGCTTGTAGGTTTGATTGAGTATATTTCAAGTTATTTTAATTTGCCTGTTTCACAGCTTCCTTTTGAAAATAAGATTATATATAAAGGGAAAAAGGTATTTGAGGATGACTATAGCAGATTAGTTAATGCAATTGGCGGTTTAGTTAGAGAATAATGTGCACCAATTAAAAATTATAAAAAACAAGAAAGGCATTACTTTTGTGGAGTGAATGCTCATGGATATAAAAAATAAGAAAGGCTTGACTTTAGTTGAAGTAGTTGTCACAGTTGCAATTCTAGCAATAATAATGATCCCGATATCACTTGTTTTTACTACTGCGTACGCGAGCTTTATAGGGGAATCAGATAAAGTGACAGCTCAGCAGAGCGCACGAGAGATTTTATATGGAAAAGGTATAAACTCCTATGGCATTATGGGATATTTGGAAAGAAGCGATGCGACTAGTTCGTCAATTATAATTGGAACTGAGCTTAATGACGTAAATGCTACTGGACACAGCATTTCTATTAAAGACTATAATGTTACTAGTACTGGTCAAACAAAAATATATTACTATGAGCAAGAAGCTATTCCTAACATTTGGAAGTTAAAATACAAGATAATAGCTTCAGACGGTTTAACTGTTTTATCAGATGTTGATTATTTTATAAATGATAAATCATCTAATGGCAAGACGGTAGAAGTAAAGGATTTTGTAGTTGAAAAGGTAAAGAGGACTGACGGCACAGCACCAGCAACTGCAACAGATAAAGACACAGATTTGATAAAAATAACTGTCACAGTTGCATGTGGAAGAAGCGGTAATATAACACTTCAAAGCAGCTATAGATTTCCTAATATTGAAAGATAGCAGTATAGAATTTTTACAAGGTGGGGACGCATTTTGAAAGATTTAAATTTAATACCTAAGAGCTATTTTATTGAAAAAACGAATAAGATAAGAAAAGCATACCTATCTATTTTAATTTTATGTATAGGGTTTATTGCTGCAGTAACATACATAGCTCCAACAGTATATGAGTACAACCTTAAAAGTGAAAAAAAATCACTTGAGCAGCAGGTTTTGCAAACTAATAATTTTGTGGTGTTAGAGAATGAATTTAATTCGCTGAAACAGGCAATAGATACAAGAGAGCAGGAAAGCAAGCTATTATCTCAAAAAAAAATGGATGTGTTGGGAATGGTAAACGCAATAGAATTTGCACTTCCTGATAAACTATTCATTCAGAAATTTGATACAAATGGAGAGAATGAAGCGGCAACAAAGATTTCACTTAATGGATTTGCAGAGAATGAAGAAACGATAGCCTCCTTTATAAGAAATTTGACGGATGATGGGTATTTCAATGAGGTAGTTCTTTCATCTGTAATTAAGAATCAAAACAATAATGGAAGTAGTTTTGCTATTACATTGAATGGCATTAGAAAAAGTGATTTAACTATTTATGAAGGTTGGAATAGTGGATTTAGCATCGAATATCAAGCTAATTGGAGCATTAGCCAAGAAAAAGATAACAAGGTTGTATTTATAGAAAATAAGGCTATGTCAGTAGCAAAACCAGCGTCATTAGAGGTTTCTGTTGAAACTACAAATTTACAAGTGGAGAATTTTACAAAGCAGAGGCAAAACATGTTTGAAAAAAACTTAAAAAACTTTAAGCTTGTATATTCAAGCAAGACTAAAAGCTCAAAGGTGGATGCAATCAAGACAATGTATTATGCCGATGAGGATAACATTCAATATCAGTATTTGGAACTTTGTGTAATTAAGAATAATAAGAGCTATGTTGTAACTTATAAAAGTGATTCAACTAGCTTTTCAAATAAAGCGGGAACTATAGATAGAATTTTGAAATCTTTTAGTATAAATTAAAGGCTTAGGATGTGAAACAATGAAATTTACACCACGTGACAAAAAATTATTAATAGCATTGGGCATTATAATATTTTTAGCTGTATTATTTAAGTTCTTGTTTTTGCCGAAGCTTACTAATATTTCGACATTAAAGACTGATATTGATACATTAAATAGTACTTATGCCACAAACATGGCATATAAAGCTAAAAGTGAGAATATAGACAGCGACATTAAGATACTTTCTAAAAAACTGGTGGATTTGAGAGCAATTTATCCTCCAAGTATAAATTGTGATGAACTGCTAATTATTATGAGAGATCTTACCAATGCCTCAAAACTTGATATTACGTCAATGACTTTTGATGGTTCAAAGCCAACAAATTTGCTGGCACTGGAGAATACGGATGCTAAAGCAACTACCACAACTCCAGCTCCAGACGCTGCCGTTGCCAGTGTTGTAGGAAATCAGGCACTAGCACAACCGCAGGTAGATATTAATGCATTAAATAATGGTTCGACGGCAGATATTATGAATTATTTTTATTTGTGGGGTTTGAAAAGTCTACAAGATCCCAGCAGTACTGAAGCAGTTGTTATTCCAGATGGGAAAGGCTATAGTGCATCTGTAAAAATTGATGCGCAGGGAACAAATGAGCAGGTAAAGTCTTTTTTAACCAGCTTGAGCAAATTGGCAAATAGAGCTTATTGTAAAAACGCAAGCATTGTTGAGCTATCAAATGGACAGAGCGATGCCGCAAAGCAAATGCTTAAATTTACTGCGGAAATAGAGTTTTATGGCATTATGGACAAAGGAGCGGGTGAGTATTATTTGCTTCCGAATGGCAAGTGGATGCCTGTGGCGGCTGCTGGAAAAAGCAATTTATTTGAACCTTATAGTGGCTATACGGCTTCGTCATCAAGTAATAGTGAATCAGCAACAAATCTCATCCCAAAACAAAATGAGAACACCGCAAATAATGTTGAATTAGGAAATTACGATTTTTCTATGGTGGCATCTGCTTTTGGGGGAGGGCTAGCACCAAGTGTATCTGTAGCGTGTAAGAATCCTGAGTCAAATGTGACTTATGCAAACCCGGTAGTATATGGAGATAACAAGGGGATTGAAAACACGGAGTTATTTATTGAGGAAAAAGCAGGCAAGTATTATTGCAAGTTTAAAACAGATCATGAGTCATATCCAGATAAGCAGTATAAAGAAACTTTTGAGTTTGTTCCTGTAGGGAAGGATTTAAGGCTTGTTATTTTATCTTCCCAAAGAAGTGGTGAGGAGGATAAGGCAGGAGTTAATTTCAACATAATTAATAATACTAATAAAAATCTCAAATATGAAATAAAATACGAGGATGCTAAGGCTCCAAGAGTAAAAATAGGAAAAACAGTTGGTAGTGTGAGTATAAACAATGGTTAATATAAAGAACGTTTTTAAGAAAGAGAAGGGAACTACACTTGTTGAGGTATTGCTTTCGGTGGCACTGCTGGCAATTATTGTAACGCCGTTGTTGGGCACAGTGTTAGCATCTGTTCAGAATAATACAGCATCTAAAGATAAAACCGAAGCAATTGCGCTAGCTGAAGAGGTTATGGGTGAGATAAAGGCTCAAAAGGTTATTACAACAACAATACCAACACCAAGTGGAAGTGCAATTCAGTATCCGATCACTGACAGTGGGGTATTAGTGCCATATTATGAAATTACTCAAGAGGGTCGTGGAAGCATTACACCTAGTGCGATTGAAACATATAATTATGTTGCATCAGCTGCAGATAATCCAGATTTTGAGCTCGTAATTGACCAGGGTACTGCTAATGATGGTAAGGTAGATAGTGTTATACTTAAAGATGGTAATAGCAATATTCTTGTTGATACACTACCTCAAAATTTATCGGTTGCTGATAATATTTTGAAGTTAAACGTAGTGAAATCGGGATCAAACTACAGCTACTTCTTTGATGAGAAATTAGAAACAGCGACAGTAAGTAATTCGGGACTATTTAATCCTAAAGATCCGAATGAAATAAAATTAAAGGTTACATATACTGCAAATACTGTTCCAAGCGCAGCAGATCAACTAAAAATATTTACTTACATAGATTCAGGGGTATTAGATCTTTTTAAGGTTTATGTCATCAATAATGAAGAAGCTAATTCTGGAGTTGATTTTATCAATAAAGGCAATGAAAACTTTGAAGTGATTTACATGAATACTCAAGCTTTCGATTTTACAACTCCACTCAACAAACTTTTTAAAGTTACAGTTACCATCAAAAAGAATCTTAACGTAATATATGTAACCTCGTCATATGTAAAGAAATAATGGGTGAAGACTTATGAGATTAATTAGATACATAAAAAAGAATAACGGCTCAACACTTACATTAGTTCTATTTATGCTGTTTTTGCTAGCAGTTACGGCAATTGCTGCTGTGACTATAACGGGTTCTGAATTAAGAATGAGTGCAATGACTTCTGATAGAAGCAAAGCCCTATTGGTTGCGCAGGCAGGTTCTGAGCAAGCTGCTCAGGTTTTAGATGAAGCAGTGGCACAGGCACAGGAAGATGCTCGCGTCAAATCCAGCGAAGTGATTCAGAATAAAATTAATGATTTTAAGAAGGTAAATGTTGTAGATGGTGTGGATGTACCAATAACTATTACTTCACCATTTAACGGAGTGATTGATAATTCAGACATAAGTGAAATAAAAATTTTGAAAGAAGATGCACTGAATAAAATCTACTATGATGAATATAAATATTGGTTTAATAAAAAAATAAATGATTGGCTTTCAACTCAAACGAACACAGGTGATTGGAAAGATGGAGTAAGACATGATATTAGTGGCGACCCAAATGGAAAATTTACATATGAAAGTGTTGGACCAATCAATAGTACTGATGAGTTAAAGTCTGAAGATGTTTCTAATATCAGTCAGTATGCCACCACATCTATAACCCTTACGTCAACTGGAGAGTACAAATCAACAAATGGTTCAAACTACAAAAGAAAGTTACAGGTAGAATTTGGTCTGTTAACTGACACTAAAGGTGGTACTTCTGAAATTCCAGTATCCTATGGAAAACTGACTAAGGTCAGAGTCAACAAGAAGTCGTCAATACTTACAGGCAAAGCACTGATTGCACAGAAAAATATTATTTCAATAGATGGAACAGTAAATGTAACTGGAGATGTCATTAGCTTTGGGAGTATACCAATAGTAACAGCTAGTCCTACTGAAATAGACTATGATGCAGAAGGCTATAAATTTGGTGGGATAATGGCAGGTATGACTTCTTCAAATAACTCTGATATATCGAAAGTCTGGGAGGATGTTAATATAGGGAATGGAACATCAAGCCTCAATGATAGTTTATCCCCAAGTGCCGTTGGTCTCAACCTCCCAAATGACTTTTTTACTATTAATCATTCAGGTTCATTTAATATTGTTGGTAATGCGGGTACGTTAGCTTATTTGCATTCTCTATATAGCGAATTTGCTGATTCTTCTACGATAACTGTAAAAGAGGATACCTTTGCCAGAAGCGTAAAGGTCGAGAGTGAGTCTAACTTTTCACTTGGACAATTTAAGAATGTATACACTACTGATGATTTAAGAATTGATGGTTTTAATTCTGAAGTAAAAATCGGGGGCTGGAATGGTAGTACACCTCCGGATCCCGCTGGCAGCGAAGGGCTTTTAGTTGGACTTAGCACTGGAACTACCTCGAAAAGTAGTAGTGCGGTTATTGTTGCAGGTGATTCTAAGCTATATATAAATGGTAGTGTCTACATCGGTGGAAGCACATTTTATACTGAATATAATAATGCTGCTAATAAGGGGTACATATCGGGTATATCCGTACAAAAATCAGATAGCTCACCTGTTGAGGCATTTGAGATGTATAATGATATTGTTACTCCAACATCGTTAACCTTTCCAGGTAATGTATTTTATTTTTACGATAAAAGTGGAGCTGGAAGCTATATTAAGGTGAATGACCCAAGTGTACAACAGAAGTTAATGAGTTCTGGTTATGAGTATGCGCCGGCTGATGGAACTACTCCTTCAAGTATTTTAATGATGACAGGGAAAGGGCTACCAGATCCAACTGATCTTGTTAATCAATCTAAATATACTCAAATAAAAGCTTTTGATATTATCGATAGAGCTATGCATTTTAAATACATTTGGGATGATTTTTGGAAGGTAGACGTAGGATATTCTTCCTATCTCAATACTGAAGACATTATCATCGAACCTGTAGTAGGTGGAAAGATAAAAGGCTTTTGCTATGGCGCTGTCGCTGCGAATTATGAGGTTTATGGACCGTATAAGGGATTTGCAGGCACAGATGTACTTTATGTACATGAAAAAGAAGATGGTAATACAAAATACGCAAAATTAATGGATTTGTTTATAAAAGATCAAAATGGTTTGATAAACGCAGCTACTCCAACAAAAAAGCTTGCAGGTAATGAGGTAACTTCAGAGGATAGTGTTAATAAGGCAGCTTTAGTTAAGAAGAAACTTTATTCGGCTAGTTCCAATGCTTTTATGTATTATGGAGATGAAAATATCGTGCTAACAGATAATTACGTTGGTAGTAGTATAAATGCATTATCGAAAGCTTCGGACGACGGTTATATAAGAGGTATAGTTTATTCTAGTGGAGATATATACGTTAAGGATGGCACAAAATTTAAAGGCATTCTCATTGCAGAGGGTAATATAGTTTTTCTTGGAGATGCCGATATAGTATATGATGAAGATGTAGTTGATATCTTAACAAGTGAAAAACCAGAAATAAGTAAATTTTTTAAACAAACTGATGTGCTAATGAATACTGATAACGCTATAGTTCAGACAATTAAAAAAACAAATGTGAAAAATATTAAAATAATTAAGTGGAAAGAGATTTAAATATACTTAATATAATATTTTATTGGTATATGTTTACTTTTGAAATTGAGTGGAATATAATTCTATTATATAGTAAAAATTGGAATTAAATAATATTGCTTGAAATCAATTGGTGTTAGATGGTAAATAGTAGCTAGGAGGATGGGACATGATGAGGAAAGTGGTTTCAATTGCCCTAATATTTTTATTTATAGTTAGTATGATAATTCCTACATTTGCTGACGCACCGTACGTAAATTGTTCGGTTAGTAATGGAAATAAAGTAACTGTAACATGGAATCTAAATCAGAGCAGGACTGTGAAAATTGTTAGAGATGGTGTAGATTTCAAAAGCTTTACCAACACGCAAAATGGAAGTTTTGAGATTGAAGAGACTGTAGCAGGTGTTCACACATATTTTGCGGGAGCTTACAATAATGGTAATAATGATTTTAAGAGTGATACTGCTACTGCTACAGGCACTGGCAAGCCAAGTATAAGGCTAGAGTTTATTAATAAGCATGGAACAAGTACATCTGTTGAAAGGATATATAATTGGGTTAAAATATATAATATAGGTTCTGCTCCTTTAGATTTAAGTAAATTGAAAATTAGATATTTTTATACTGTAGATGGTGAACCTAGCGCTTCAAGAAATGATCCCAATAATGGTCAGCAAAAAGTTGAGATTTCGGATGCTAGAATAAATCCTAATTATTCTTTTAATGAAAATAATCAAATTAAAGATGTATCTGTATCTAATTCAGTTCAAATGACATTTACTAAAATGCCAACACCTGTACTCAAAGCAGATTACTATTGTGATACTTATTTTCAGAATCCGCAAAGTCCAATATATAGTGCATATAGTCTTACTTTACAGCCAGCTTTTAACAAAAAGAATCTAACAAATGATGAGCAAAACGGCGGTAGTGGGTTTATTAAAAATTATAATCCACAAAGCGACTATTCTTTTGATCCCACAGCAAATGATTGGAAAGAGAATAAGAATATTTGTGTTTACTATGATGACCAATTAATTTGGGGAATTGATCCTAGTGCAACTTTGAGTTTAAATGCTCCTACAAATTTAGTTGCAACGGTTAGTAATTTCAAGGATGTAACACTAAATTGGACTGCTTCTCAGGGAGCACAAAGTTATAAAGTATATAGAAGTGTAAGCAGTAGCGGCTCTTATAGCCAAATTGCAAACGGAATAACAGGAACCACTTATGTAGATAATCCAGCTTTGCCTACTACAGAAAATGCTAATATAAAGTACTATTATAAGGTAGTTGCTGTCAATAATACAATTGTTAGTGGAGACTCCAATGTCGTAGATGTAACTGTTGTGAAATTGAAAGCTCCTACGAATTTAGCTGCAACGCTTAGTAATTTCAAGGATGTAACACTAAATTGGACTGCTTCTCAGGGAGCACAGAGTTATAAAGTATATAGAAGTGTAAGCAGTAGTGGCTCTTATAGCCAAATTGCAAGCGGAGTAACAGGAATAAATTATGTAGATAGTACAGTTTCAAGCCCTACAGAAAACCTTGGGAAAAAGTATTATTACAAGGTAGTTGCTGTCAATAATGCAATAGTTAGTTGGGACTCCAATATTGCTACGGCAACAATTTACCCTTATGTGAATACAAGTTTAGGTGTTTTGAGCTGCTATATAAATAATAAGAAGGCCAAAACAGATTTTCTTTTGGGTTCATCTGTTCCTATTGTATTTGAGTTGAAGCTTAACAATACGACTACTAATCCTACTATTAATTTAGATAGTATCATTGAAGGTACTCTTCCTGATAAACTTAAGGCAGCTTTGATTACCAATAATATTCAAAATGGAACAAAATTTTTGAGGGCTTGGAAGGGCTCGTCAGATTTGGGGAGTATTATAGAAGTGAATATTAATTCTATCACAATTAAAGGCAACTTTATAAAGGACGATGTCCTTAGAATTGAGTTTCAAGTAAAAGTTTCACCGACCCAATACGTAATAAAAGCTAACGTAAAGAACTATTATAATAAGCAATACAAAATAAATTTTAAAATAACGGGGCAGCGAAGTGCAGTAGTAGTTACATCAGGTATAATTCCTTTAGCAATAAAAATATTGAAGCCTAATAAATTGAACTAAGATTAATATCTAAAGGGACAGTAGCAGATGTAAAATTCTGTTACAGTCTTTTTTTGGTTTGTGAATTGATTTTTCCTTTATCATTAGGTATAATTTCTAGTGTACTAGTTTATCTGGTACTAACTAATAAAATTGTGATTCATGTTTATACTAATGAAAAGAGCTAAAAAATTTTGTTCTCGGGATGAGGTACTTATGAAAAATAAAAAGAAAATTATCATTGTAGTGTCATCAATATTACTTGTATTGTTGCTTACATCTGGCGCTATCTTATTAAACGCCAAGATTAGTGCTAACAAGGCAAGTGAAATAAGTGCAAGCTCATCTAGCCAAGAGGCGCAGCAAAGTGAGACTACTGCTTCTAATTTAAGTCAAGGAGCTGAGCCATCAGCAACAACTACTAGTGAGACATCAAACTCTACAAGCTCCACAGATACTACCCAAAAGCCTCAGACAACAAATGGGTTACAACTATCCCCGAGTATAGAGAATATAAAGGTTAGGGCTGTTTATCTCACAGGACCTTCCGCAGGCTTAACATCAAGAGTAGACGGTATTATTGATTTAGCGAAGAAAACAGAGCTAAATACAGTTGTAGTTGATATTAAAGAGGACGGTTGTGTTAATTACGCGTCTAGTCTTGAAATGGTAAAAAAATATGGTGAACAAATTAAATACTACAACCCTGAAAAGCTTATCAAGAAGTTTCATGATAATGGGGTATATGTTATAGGTCGTATAGTTACGTTCAGAGATAAGACCTTAGCTAAGAATAGAGCTGATTTGGGCATAAAGAACTCAAAGGGTACACTATGGCTGGAAAATGGAAAGAATCCTTGGACAAATCCTTATAATGAGGAAGTTTGGGATTATAATATAGCTATTGCAAAAGAAGCTATTTCAAAAGGCTTTGATGAAATTCAATTTGATTATCTAAGATTCCCTACTGGCAAAAAAGGTGATTTTAACTATGGAACGGATGTTCCTGCCAAAGCAGAGGCTATAAATGGGTTCTTAGCAAAGGCACAAAAGGAACTTTATGTAGGATTGGGAGTACCTGTTTCTGCAGATGTATTTGCTATTATTATTGAAAGTAAAGGCGATGGCGAAAGTATAGGACAGAGAATAAATGAAGTTGGAAAAGATATTTATTGTATTAATCCTATGATTTATCCTTCACACTATGCAAATAACGCTAAAAAAGGAGTTATGGCAAACGGTGTTGGTCAAAACATCAATGGTGTTACTTTCACTAAACCAGACTTGGAACCATATAAGGTAATGTACAATGCTTTAATCTCTGCAAAGACAAAGATTTCGGCGGTGCCAGGATATAAGGCCAAGGTAAGACCATATATTCAAGCCTTCACTGCAAAGTACCTTCCAAATGGATACTATCAGACATATGGACCGCAGCAGGTTAGGGAGCAAATTAAAGCTATCTATGATGCAGGATACGAAGAATGGATACTTTGGGATGCTAGTAATAAGTATAAAGAGGCTTATTTTAATGCGGAAAAGTAAAATTTAATTAGTTTGCATTAATAACTCAAATTTAATCATAAAAGCAGGGTGACATTGCCAAAATGTTATCCTGCTTTTTGGAAAAATAGGTCTCAATTACTATAATAAATGGGGTAACAAATGTTGAATAGAAACAGAGAAGGTGATACAATATATTGTGCTAAGGAAAATAAAGGTACTAAATATAGTTGTTACGAGAGGGGATTTACAAATGAAACTTTCTGAAAATGCCATTAAAGTATTGGAAAAGAGATATTTAGAAAAAGACGAGAATGGTAACTTACTCGAGGACTGTGAGAGCATGTTTAGACGTGTTGCAAAGGCAATTGCTTCAGCTGATGCAGAGTATACCGATAAACAGGGCTTGGTTAAAATCGAGCAGGAATTTTTTGATATGATGGCAGATTTGGAGTTCCTGCCTAATTCGCCTACACTTATGAATGCTGGAAGGCCATTAGGACAACTGAGTGCATGCTTTGTATTGCCTATAGAGGATACTATGGAGGGCATATTTGAGACTATCAAAAATGCTGCATTAATACATAAAAGTGGTGGTGGTACAGGCTTTAGCTTTTCAAGATTGCGTCCAAAAGGTGCTACGGTAAATTCCACAGGTGGAGTTGCTAGTGGTCCAATAAGCTTCATGAAGGTATTTAATGCTGCTACTGAGGCAGTTAAGCAAGGCGGAACTCGTCGCGGCGCTAATATGGGTATTTTGAGAATTGATCATCCAGATATACTTGACTTTATTGCTTGTAAAAAAGATAACTCAGAGATCACAAATTTTAACTTGAGTGTTGGAATTACTGAAGATTTCATGAAGGCAGTAGAGCACAATCTGGAATATGAACTAGTAGATCCAAAAACTAAGCTGCCTGTAGGAAAACTAAATGCTAAAAAGGTTTTTGATACTATAGTTGAAATGGCTTGGAAAAATGGGGAGCCAGGTATTATTTTCTTGGACAGACTCAATAGAGATAATGTAACACCAAAGCTTGGTGAAATTGAGAGCACTAATCCATGTCTAACAGGAGATTCGTGGGTTTTGACTAATGAAGGACCATGCCAGATAATGGATATTCTTGGCAAACAGACCAAGTTAGCATTAAATGGACAGTTTTATGAGACTGATGCTGCTGGCTTTTTCAATACAGGTATCAAGAAGGTTCTGAGCATATCGACTGAAAGAGGATACGAGATAAATGTTACTGAAGATCACCTAATTAGAGTGGCAAAGAGCATAGATAGATTTAAAATTGAAGAGGAATGGAAACCTGCTGGGAGTATAATTCCAGGGGATAAATTGATTTTATCAAATAATAGAGAGATTAAATGGAGTGGGAAAGGCAACTTTGACCATGGCTATTTGTTGGGACTATTAATTGGCGATGGAACACTTAAAAAAGATGGCGGTATAATCAGCATATGGGGATGCAATGAGGAGTCTGAATCGCTAATGAAGGCGGCTGGAGATTCGGCGTATACGCTACCTCATCGCTCTGATTTCAAAGGCTTTCAATCAGTTATAGCAGATAGAGCTGAGCACAGGATGAAACTAGCTGCATTAAGAGATTTAGCTGAAGAATATGGTATCGTTGTTGGTAATAAGAAGGTTACTTCAGACATAGAAAAAACAGGCTATGATTTCCATGTCGGTTTCTTAAGAGGATTGTTTGATACAGATGGTACTGTTGTGGGTAATTTGGAGAAGGGTGCTTCAATTCGCCTTTGGCAAAATGATATTGTAGCATTAAATGCTGCGCAAAGGATGCTTCAGAGACTGGGCATTGCATCAACTATATACACTAACCGAAAGCCAAGCGGAACAAGCTTGCTTCCAAATGGTAATGGTGGCTATAGTGAGTACAATACTTCAGAGGGCAACGAATTAGTTATTTCCAAGGACAATATGCTTATCTTCTCTGAACGCATAGGCTTTGCTAGTGTTACAAAGCAAAATAAGCTAGAGGGCATTTTAAAGAAATATAAACGTTCGATATACAGAGAGCGTTTTGTTGCTACAGTAGTTGAATGTATTGATATTGGTGAAAAGGAAGTTTATGATGTTCAAGTTCCTGGAATAAATGCTTTTGATGCAAATGGAATTTATGTGCACAACTGTGGCGAACAGCCCTTGCTGCCGTTTGAGGCATGTAATCTGGGCTCTATAAATTTATATAATATGCTAAATGAAGACCGTAACGAGATAGATTTTGATAAGCTAGCCAGCACTGTTAAAAAGGCCGTTCATTTTCTGGATAATGTTATAGAGGTTAATAAATACCCTCTGCCAGATATTGATAAGATGACAAGAGGTACAAGGAAAATTGGTCTAGGCGTAATGGGCTGGGCAGATATGTTGTGTGCCATTGGCGTAGCATATAACTCTCAAAGGGCAATTGAGTTGGCAGATAAAGTAATGGAATTTATACAAAAAAATGCACTTAAAGCGTCTCAGTCATTAGCTGAGCAGAAGGGTACATTCCCTTACTATGAGGATAGTATATTTGCTAAAAAGGGTATAAAGCTCAGAAATGCAACAACTACAACAATAGCTCCAACAGGTACCTTGAGCTTGATTGCAGGTGTTTCGAGTGGAATAGAGCCTATTTTTGCAATTTCTTATATTAGAAACGTTATGGACAATAGTGAGCTGGTTGAGGTAAATACAGTATTCAAAGACGCGGCTACTAGAGAAAATTTTTATTCAGATGATTTAATGAAAAAAATTGCTAAGGTCGGTACAGTAAAAGGCATGGAGGAAGTGCCGCAGCAAGTACAGGATGTATTTGTAACGGCACACGATGTATTGCCAGAATGGCATGTAAAAATGCAAGCAGCTTTCCAAAGACACACAGACAACGCTGTTTCAAAGACCGTTAATTTGAGCCATAATGCTACAAAGGATGATGTTAGAGAGGTGTTCACACTTGCATATAAAACACAATGTAAGGGTGTAACAATTTATAGAGATGGAAGTCGTGACATGCAGGTGCTGAATATTGGCAAGGTGCAGGGCAAGGAAGAGGCTGCTAATAAGCCATTACCAGCAGGTGAGAATGTTTATTGCGATTCATGTATACCAAATAATGATGGATCAAATGTGAAAAAGGGCGTAGGAATTGAGCCAAGACCAAGACCTGATATCACAACTGGCTTTACTGAAAAGGTCAAAATTGGTTGTGGAAATCTCTATATAACTGTTAACTACGATGAAAATGGTATATGCGAAGTGTTTACTAACACTGGCCGTGCAGGAGGCTGTCCTTCACAGTCAGAAGCCACTAGCAGATTAGTTTCAGTTGCACTGCGTTCTGGAATGGATGTAAAGGCTATAGTTGAGCAGCTAAAGGGAATAAGGTGCCCATCTACAATTCGTCAAAAGGGGCTAAAGGTGCTGTCTTGCCCAGATGCAATAGGTAGATTGATCGAGAAGGTTGCTAAAATTCAGAGCAGCAAAGACGTCGAGTTGCTAAGCGAATTGATAATACCAGAATACAGTGTAGTACAGACCCCGAATTCAGCAGTAGCACCTAATACGGCGTGTGAAACAGATTGCATAGAATGTACAATGAAGGATGTTTGCTCAAGCCCAGAAAGAGTTGTGGATGAACACAAACTAGGCGGCGAATGCCCAGAATGTGATAAAACTGTTGAGCACGAAGGCGGCTGCGTGATTTGCAGGAACTGTGGGTATAGTAAGTGCGGGTGAGCTTTCTATATAATAATCCTTGTAAGTGCTTGTATAAGTTCGTAGTAGTGTTATAGATAATTACATAAAGTAAGCTAAGACTCTCAAATTCTCCTTATAAGAGGTGTATGCATGTGCATATGCCTTTTTGTTCTTTCGTAGTAGGGTCTAATTTATAGGTATAACCCGTGAAATGCAACAGTATATAGGGAAAGAAGCATATGCATTATATTGATTAAGCCTAATTTTTGATATTTGATTTTAGAATAATGGTGATGGAAGTTTAAGAACTTTCTTATGGATAAGGATAGGAGTAAAATGAGGGTAAATTAGAAACTACAATATAAAATGGAAAGGTTTGACTAAATAAGGGGAAAAGCGTTATAATCCTGTCTTTGACAGTTGCTAAAGACAAAAAGCGTGGTAACCCTTGATTTGCAAGGGTTACCACGCTTCTATTAAAGTTTAAAGAGTGAGTAATTTTTTCATTTCTTTGTAGCTTTAAAAATTTTTTTCATCTGGCTTGTATTTACAATTTCATAATCTGTACGAAAGCCAAATGCTTCGTGCAAATCATCTGTAAAATCAGTCCTAGTATAAGATGGTGTATATCCATCTCCATTGATTTTATGAAAGTTCATATCTTTTAGTCCATCAATTATTTCATTACAAGTATATTTTTCCTTAAGCCTCTTTTCCAACAGTCTATAAATAATTAGCGATATAAAGCAAGTAGTAAAATGTGCTTCTATTCTGTCATCGCGGCTTAAATATACAGGTCTTGCTTTGAATTCACTTTTCATAATTCTAAAACATTCTTCAATTTCCCAACGTCGATTGTTTACTTTGATTATTTCAGAAGCATTATCTTCAAGGTTTGTACACACAGCATAAAAACCATCAAAGGCTTCTTCTTTCAAGATAAGTTCTGAATTAATGTTGTATATTTCTTTTTCAGCAATTTCTCCATCGGCAGTGCAGTTTGTTTTTTTAATAAATCTTTTGTAATCGTTTTGGTTGCATTTTTTTAATTTCGTAGGATTGGTATCTATTGTTTTTTGTGCACGCTCTATTTGTGAATGGCGAATTTTACGTTGGTAGTTTTTGTATTTCACAGAGTAGGTTACAATAATTTTTTGTTCCAGATCGTTTTCTTTAATCCAACGCTCTTTGTAAAAAACCTTGTTTAACTCTTTTTCTTCATCGAGTTTAGAGATATCATAAGTTTTTACATCATTTGGGAGATGCCATTCTTTTGTATCAAGTGCCCATTTTTTCAGGTGTTCTTTTAGTTTTTCAATTGATTGTGTTGTGATGAAAGCCCGTTCATCTTTGTTGTTAAATTTTCTGTTTGCTTCAGATGCTAGACCTGCATCAGTACATACAATAAACTTAGAAAGTTCAAAATTGGATAAAATTTTCTTTTCTAATGGTTTTAATGTTAGTTGTTCATTCATGTTTCCCCTGTTAATACTAAAAGCAAGAGGAATGCCGTCTCCATCCATAAATAGACCCATTTGTACGATTGGGTTTGGTCTATGCTCTTTTGAAGGACCGTATTGTTTTTTACCATCTTCCTGTTCAATCTCGAAAAAGTAATTAGTGCAGTCATAATAAAGAACGCCAGTATTTCTTTTGGAAATTTTCAAACTATTGTTGTACATGGTTGATTGTATAAAATCTGTTTCTTTAGCAATAACTTCGAGGGCTCTGTATATTTGATGTAAATCAAAATTAGGTTGCTCAATAAACCTTTTAGAAAGCTGGTAAGTGGCAAGTTTAGAGGACGGGAAGATAACTCTGCCGTAAATTAATCTTGAGAGTATAGAATTTAAATCAAATGTGAACTTGTATTTTTCTAATATCTCTTTACAAATGTTATGAAGGCCAAGGTCATGATATATTTTCTGAAGGAAAAGATATCCGCCATTGAAAGAGCGTTGCTCATCTTTGTTAATTATCATACTGGGAGTATATTTAACGATTACTTCACGTTTTTCTTCCTTTTCCTTCTTGTTAAGTTCCTCAATATATTTATTTGCCCAAACAATAGGGTCTTCGCCATTCAGTCTTTTGTCTAATTCTTCAATAGTTCCTAATTTTTCAACAATCTTTGTTGAATGTTTTTTGTTTTCATAAGTGGATTTAATAACATAAAGTGATTGACATTGCCAGAACTGGGGCTTAGTTTTCTTGCATATAATTTTAAAAGAGCAATAAATATGGTGGGAATTGAAAAGTTAATAGCAGCAATGTAGAGCAAAATCTTTTTCTTGTAACGCTTAAAAACATTGAGTTTTCAGACAAATTGAGGTATCCCTTACCTAGGAAATCAGCTTCTCCAGGCTCGCTATTTAAATTAATCCACTTTCTAATGGTTGTATCTGACACTTCGATATCTCTTGCTACATCACTGATTTTTTACCAGCTAGTGTGTAAAGCAATTCCGGTTTAGACCAGAACAAAAAGCATGGGGCATGCAAACACAAGGAAAGGCTACTGGAGAACATCCAATAGCCCAATACTAGCCAACAGGGTTTCTCCCATGGCAGGCAGATGCGGCACATCCACGGTGAAATCAAGGTTTAGGCTGCCTAGGACTACTACTTTTTTCACTGCTTCCTCTTTACATCACGACCCAAGTGTTACCAAGCATAGGCCATCGGCGCTTCGCCACCGGGACCGGGAAATATTTCATCCAGCCTTTTCAGAACCTCGGGCGTAAGTTCGATTTCCAAAGCACGCAGGGAACCTTCCAATTGTTTCACCGTTCGTGGTCCGATAATCGGCGCTGTCACTACCGGGTTGGAAAGCAGCCACGCCAGCGCAACATCGGCCCCACTTTCACCCAACTCGGCGCAGAGCTTGGAATATGCCTCCAACTGCGTACGTAGTGCTGGTGTTAGGGTTTTTAACAACATTTCGCCGCGGGAGTTAGGCCTGGGGTTCAGTACTGTTCCGCTGAGTAGACCGCTTTGTAGGGGCGCCCAAAGAATCAGACCGATGCCAAGGTCGCGAGCGGCAGGTATCAGCTCTAACTCTGGCAACCTACACAGTAGATTGTATTTGTGCTGCTCGGACACAAGACCCAGAAAATTTCGTTTGGCTGCTGCGGCCTGCGCGTATGCCAAATGGCGTCCGCCAAAATTGCAGCCACCAATGTAATCAACTTTTCCTTGGTTAACCAACGGCTCGAAAGCGCCCCAGCATTCCTCCCATGTGATGCTCATGTCGACATGGTGCATTTGATATAATTCAATGTGATCCGTTTGCAGACGCTTTAACGAGCCTTCCAAATGCCGGCGGATTTTATAAGCGGATAGGCCACAATCGTCATTGGGACCATCGTTTTCGTCATACATGGGCGCGTATACCTTTGTGGTCAGAATCATCTTTTCACGCCGTTTACCGCCTTGCGCAAACCAGCGGCCAATCATCTGTTCTGTCAAGCCATGGTGAGTAATATCGTCATCATTGACACCGCCATATTTGTTGCCAGTGTCAATGAGATTGATACCGACCTCTAAGGCCCTGTCCATAATGGCAAAGGATTCCTTCTCGTCCGTATAAGGTCCGAAATTCGCGGTGCCAAGACACAGGCGGCTTACCTTCATTCCGGTTCTACCAAGGGGTTTGTATTTCATTGTTGTTGACCTCCATTTTTATGATTTATCCCTTTAAGAAAGCACCCACCAAATTTTGGTTACTATTTTCATCCGACGAATCAATGACGTTGATATTGGTAGGAAGAGGTAGGTCGGAATCAGCGATCACCATGCTTTCCATGTGGTTAAGCGACGCAATTGCATCGCTTAACGCGGGATTAGTGATACCATTTTTTTCACAGCAACGATTCTCCCTATGTAGGATAAAACGATTTACTGTTATAAATTTTATTATAATTGATAAATTTTATTCTCGTCAAGCTTAATTATTCATTAAAATTCCCCTCTTTTTATGTGTAAATATACAAAAATGATTCTTCTCCTCTAAATATGATTGACTTGCCCAGGAAAAACTGATATTATTCTGGATAAACGTTTTATTACAAAGAAAAATCAGTGTGAAGAACGATGGGACAAAGGACAAGGTACTTCGAGCGGCAAATAAACGGAGTTACTGCCCCAACCAACTGGCCAAAGGGCTGGTGGTCAAATGGACAAACACCATCGGTCTAATTATTCCTGAGGTGACCAATGTGTTCTTTTCCGCGGTAGCCAAGGGCGTACAGACAAAGTGCCAGAACTCCAGCTACAATATGTTTTTGTGCAATTCAAACGACAATCCCTAAAAGGATATTGAATATATCAATAACACATTGGGCGGTGCCATGACCAGCTATAACTTGGTGAGCCAAGATATCGTTAACATTGCCATGGGTATAGAGGACATCCCCAGGGTTCAAATGTACATGACCCATCAGTGCATTATCCTGCCTTGGTAACAAATTATGAGATAGTGTAAAGTAAGATATGAAAAAAAAGACTCAAGGAAATTATCCTTTTGAACCTTGAAAAGTAAAAATATTCCTCTAACATAAAGGTGGTTGAAGCCGTCCGCCCCCCTTGACAGCATGACAAATCCAAAAGCATAGCTTTTGAGGGCTAGTTTTTTACCTCAGGCTCAAAATCTAAAAACATACAGTTGTTAAACAACTTGAGTTTGCTGCATATTTAGTATGGCTTTTTGACCAAGGTAAATAAGTATTTGCCACTTTGCAGGCATGTTTTCGGCATCTTTAAAAGCATCTAACTCATTTAATGGTTTCCAGTAATTATATGGATGCGGACGCAGAAAGTGTGTTACATCAAAATCCCAGCCTTTTTCAAGTTTGCATTGCTGACTAGCAAGAGGATATGTACTATATCCATCAGCAATGAGTTTTAAAGCTTTTCCTGGGAAGGTTTTGAACTTTCCAAGGGCCATACGCATTGCAAGGATGCATGGACCTACAGCACGGTTATCAGATACTTGATAGCCGAGAATAGATTTTTTACAGGCATCCATGATAATCCAGATATAGTGGTTGATGCCCTTTCATTTGTGTAGGTTTCATCTGCTGAAAGTATGTTGGAAGGCTTGTAGTCAAAGGTATCTATAAATGGCTTGATAACAGCGACTGCTGTCATGGCATAGTGAGCAACCATAGTATGAGAAATGTTGATACCATGAATTTCTTTCATTGCATGAGAAGTTTGTCTAGTAGATAACTTAAGATTGACATGATATGTAAGGCACAATCCCATGATGTGAGAATTGAACTTTTTAAAATTAAAGTTTATTACAGATTTTGGAAGCTCATGTAAATCCATCTTAAAGAGATCTATGATTCACTGGTACAACAGTTTTACCATATTTGTGTAGATTATAAGCCAGAAGAAGCTGATAATCTACTGGTTCAGAAATAACAATTTTAGGAAGCTTATCAACTTTAAATTTTTGATATTCTGGACTATGGGAATCATCAAAAGCCCACTGTTTAAGAGGAATATATTTTGCAATAAATAAAAGTAGTATTGATATCTGCTTCAGAAGATATTGATTATATCATAATAAGTAAGTTATAATTGAGTTCACAATGACACCTATCCTTCTTGGATTATTTTGTGTGGTAACTCAATTATACAAGGAAAAAAAGGGGTCATTGTTTTTTTATTCAAAAAATATTCGAAACCCTTGATATAGAAAGAGTTCAAAACAAAAAAAGTGTAATTTAGTTTACACTAACAATTATGATAAAGGAGTGTAGCAAATGGAAAATAAGAATTTAATCAGCATGCTTGAGACATATGACATGGAAAGCGGTACGCGAACTGTGCAAAAAGAATTTCACGGGCACATAGAGGCACCAAACTGGACTGTGGACGGCAAATCTCTTGTGTATAATTCAAAAGGAAATATCTATTTGTTCAATTTAGAAACAAAAAAAAGTGTACAGATTTACACAGGAAATTGCGATAGCTGCAACAACGACCACGTGCTTTCGGCTGACGGAAAAAGTCTGGCAATCAGCTCCGGTTACGGCGAGTCGTTGGTTTCGCGCATTTGGGTGCTGCCTATTGGCGGCGGCTGGCCAAAGATGATTACAGAAAAAGCGCCAAGTTATTTACACGGCTGGTCTCCTGATGGCAAAACGCTGGCCTACTGTGCCGTGCGCGACGGCGAGTTCGATATCTATACGATTGGCCAGGAAGAGGGCTCTGAGGAAGTCCGCCTTACGGACGCGTCAGGCCTGAACGACGGATCGGAATATTCTCCCGATGGACAATTCATTTGGTTCCATTCGGTACGTTCTGGTCTGGCACAGGTGTGGCGTATGAAAGCCGATGGCAGTGAACAGACGCAGATGACCTTTGATGATAAATGGAACAATTGGTTTCCTCACGTTTCGCCCGACGGCAAGCAAGTTGTATTCGTGGCTTACCACAAGGGTGATGTGGCGCCCGACGACCATCCTGCTGACAAAAATGTGGAAATTTACGCAACAAGCAGCGAGGGTGGAGAAACGACCTCGCTGATCCAGTTATTTGGGGGACAAGGAACCATGAATGTTAATTCGTGGTCACCGGACAGTAAGAAATTTGCCTTTGTAAGTTACAGATATGACAGATAAAGCGCCATTGCTCTTGGGTATAACTCCTCGCTTGACTATATCATGGGCTTTAAGAATCCATCAAATTTGTATATCTAGGACCTGATGGAGAGCTAGCAAAAGACCGTTCTTGATATAGTTAACGGGCTAAAGTAGGAGTCTAAAGCCCATAAATAAAAAAAGAATCCAGCTGTCGAAAGACGCTGGATTCTTTTTTTATTTACCCAGCATGGGCAAATAAAAGGTGGTGAAAGCCCATGCTGGGGGCTCGGTAGCAGTAATTACTAACTTGAAACAATAACTCTCATGCAGGGATGTACGACTGAACTGTCAGAAGTCAGCAGAGATTTCTCAGAATATAAATCGTGAAAATGATCAAAGATAGAATAGTTAGCTTTACTCATCTTCCAACCCAAAATGTAGTCAAGGTTTTACTGCTAATCGTCTCACTAGGTATGAGAATATGGTCAACGCTGTATACATAATCTTTATTTATAGAACCAAAATCAAATATTTTCATAATTTTTACGTTCCTTCCGTTTTCCGGTACTTTTTCTGATTATAAGTTCAGGTTCGAAGGAAATATTCTGCTTAAAGATATTTTTATCCCCAATTTCAATAATAGCTCGTCGGACTGCTTCACAACCTATTTCATAGGCAGGCTGACGAACTGTGGTGAGAGGAACCTCCAACAGTTCAGAAAAATAAATATCATCAAAACCAATAACGGAGATATCATTCGGTATTTGTAGCCCTGCTTGATAAAGCATTCGAAAAGCACCAAAAGCCATCATGTCGTTAAAAGCAAAGATTGCCGTTACAGGTGTATTAATAATTTTTTTAGCTGCATTATATCCGCCAGAGTGAAGATAATTTCCTTCATATATATAATCTTCACATACATCGATACCAAAATCATTAAATGCCCAACGGAAGCCTTCCAAACGTTCTCCGGTACTACGAAGGCCGGGTGCACCAGTAATACAGGCAATTTCCTTGTGACCGAGAGACAGCAGGTGAGAAGTAGCTATATAAGCCCCTTTCTTATTGTTCAATTTTACGGAACTGCAGTTAAAGGATGGATCATGCCGATCTACAAAAATAATGGGTATACTAATATCGGAGATGATATTCTGGTATAACCTGCGTTTTTCATTATCAATATTCGATGCCATCGCAATGATTATGGCGTCAACTCCACGGGAATACAAAATGTTGAGACTACTTATATCACGTTCGGTTTTATCACTGGTATTACTGAAAATAATATTCAGGTTATGTTTATATGCCTCATCATCAATTCCTAGTGCGAGCTCGGCAAAGAATTGGTTGCTTATATCAGGAATGATCAGTCCAATGGTATTTGTCTCACGTTTAACCAAGCCGACAGCCAACTGATTCGGATGATAATTCAATTTTCCGCTTGTTTCAAATATAAGTTTTTTTGTTTTCTCAGAGATATTATTCGGCTTGTTGTTTAAAACAAGTGAAATGGTTGTAACCGAAAGTCCGGTTTGTTTTGCTATATCTTTTAATGTTACACGCATAATTGCACCTCACACAAGTAAAACATTTTACTAAATAAGAATAAAATGTTTTATGCTGTTTGTCAAGAAGCTTAAAATAAAAAAATACAAATTTACTTATTTCTTAAGAAAAAAATACATGTAAAATATACTAAATATTTAAAAAAATAGACATAAAATCCTCAAAACAAGTATAATTTGTGAAATTATACTTGTTTTTTAGTAAGGCATTTTACCAAAGAAAACTAAAATTTCCTTGAGACATTTATAAAAAAGTATAAGTAATAATATGCAAAAAAATATCTTGACAAAAATAGCTCATGAACCTATTATTATAAGTAAAGCGCTTTACTTATAATAATAGGATGTGATGAATTTGAAAAAAGACGGAATACTAAATCCTGAAATTTGCCATGCTATAGTATCGTTAAAGCATACAGAATACATGGTTATTGCAGATTCAGGTTTGCTAATTCCTGGGAATGTTCGATTAATTGATATCTCCTTAAAAAAAGGAGTTCCTTCTTTTAAGGATGTATTGATGGCAGTTAAGGATGAACTCGTAATAGAATCGTATACTTATGCTGAAGAGATGGAAAATGCCAATGGGTGTCTGTTTGATGAAATGAATAATCTACTTAAAGAACTACCGTCACAGAAGGTTTCTCACAAAGATTTTAAAGAGCTGTTGGTTAATGCGAGTGTGATTATTAGAACAGGGGAATGCAGTTCTTTTGCAAATATTATACTTAATGGTGGAGTCAATTTTTAATCTAATTTAATGGGTTTTATTATGGGAAATATACTTGTCTGTTAACTGCTTTCAAAAAAGAAGGTATACTATGCAACTTTTGCAAAATACTAAATATGGAATTACCAAAAAAATGCATGTTGATAAAGGTAAAATATAAACTGGAATTGTTTTGAATTATTAGGTCATGGATGGCCTTGTAATAAATATACAAAATTCGAGGAGGTAAGGAAATGAAAAAAATAGCATTAGTTCTAGTTGTAATTATGTTAGGAACAATGTTTTTCGGTTGTTCGAGTGGTACACCTGCTCAAACTACAGCATCTACGGCTGTCGGAGATTCTAAGAAGCCTGTAGAAATTATCTGTATGGTTCAGTCCAGTCCGGAAGCTCAGTTTGTTAAAGAGATAGCAAAGGCGTATATGGCTGAGCCGGAAAACAAAAATGTTACGGTAACCATCAATGAATTAGGTCGTGATAATGTTGTTCCTCGTATCCAAAACCAATTGTTTACCAAGAGCGACGGTGTTGATTTCTTCTTTATTACACCTGCACTAATTGGTGCACTTGGAGAAGGAGGAGTTCTCGAAGACCTAAACCCTTATTTTGAAAAGCAGGAATTGAAGGATAAGGGATTTGCTAAGTCACAATTTACTAAAGGTGGATTGGATTCAGGTTCATATAATGGGGCAAGCTATGGTCTTCCTTTTATAACAAGTACGATGTTGCTATACTATCGCACAGACCTAATCAAAACCCCACCACAAACTTGGGATGAATATTATGAAGTTGCAAAGCAGTTTACTCAATCGGTCAATCCAAGTTCACCAACAAAGTACGGGACCACTGTTATGGGTAAGCCACAGCAAGATGGAATCAACTTGATAGAGTATTCACAAATAGCTTGGTCTATGGGTGGAGAATTAGTCGGACCAAATGATGATATTCAAGTAAATTCTCCTAGTAATATAAAAGCGCTTGACCTTTGGTCTGGCCTATATAAAGAACATCTTGTTCCACCGGATGCTACTAACTTTGACTATCCAGCTGTTTTATCAGCATTCCAGGAAGAACAGGTTGCCATGTGCATACAATGGGATGCAGCTGCCGGCACATTTGCTGACAAGACCGCTTCTCCGAAGATCTCTGATAAATTTGCAGTGTCTGTATTACCCGGAGTAAAGCAGCAGGATGGCAGTATTTTGCGTACTCCTTATCTAAATAACTGGTTGGCTTGTGTTAATAAATTCTCTACTAAAAAGGATCAAACCTTAGATTTTATGGCTTACCTCTTTAACCCTAAGGTGTTTACAAAGTATTTGACTCCATCAATGACTACGGCTCTCAATGATGTATTAAGTTCAGCTGAGTTTAAGAAAAATAAAGAAAGCTCACTTTCTTATGAAGCTTATAAACAGAGTCTTGAAACAGGTAGAGGATATGTAGCGAATAAAAACCTTAATAATATAAATTCTATTCTTGATTCTGCCCTTAACAAAACTATGGTAGGGGAAGTAACTTCAAAACAGGCACTTGACGGTGCAGTAGATGAAATCAAGAATATCGGTAAATAGTAAAATTTTTATTAAACTCTGTTTATTGCGAAAGTAGAAAAATATGAGGCTAGCATTAGGCTTTCGGTGAAAATTTAGATACACTTACTTATTTAGCTTTAAGTTTTGTTATTTACTTGCAGATAAAAATATTTCTTGTATTACACGTTTTAATCGGGATAAAGTATTTATCTGCAGGTAAATTGTTTTTTAACATCAAATATATCATGTCTATGTGGGGATGATTTCCATTTAATAGGTAAGCGTATACGTATATCATCAAAATTAGCTGTAAAGGAGTGAATTGACTATGGCTAGAATTGGGTTACAGCTTTATTCTATTAATGAGCTAACTCAGAAATGTTTTGCAGGGAGTTTGGAGAAGGTGGCTGAAATTGGCTATGATGGTGTTGAATTCTTTAATTATTATAATACTTCTGCAAAAGAATTGAGGAAAATCTTGGATGCAATAGGGATTCAGTCCGCTGGAAGCCATATAAACGTTGAAAAACTAGAGGATAATTTAAAACAAGTTATTGAATTTAGTATGGAAATCAATGATCCATATATTATTTGCCCTAGATTACCTGAGTATATGAGGGACAGCTCTGATGCCTATAAGAGGACTGCAGAGCTTTTTAATATTATAGGAAACAAATGTAAAGACAATGGAATAAAACTTGTATTTCACCATCATGAACATGAATTGCAGCAATACAATGGTGATTCAGGGTTGGACATATTATGCAAATATACACAGCCGGATCTCTTGTACCTCGAATTAGAAGTATACTGGTTAGAATGCTGTGGACTGGTACCGGCAGATGTGATAAGTAAATATAATGAACGATGTATCAGCCTTCATATCAGTGATATAAAAAGTCTTGAGAAGAAAACATACACTGAAATTGGGAAAGGTATTGTTGATATAAAAGCATTAATTACTACAGCGAAAAAGTACAATGTAGAATGGTATAATGTGGAACAGGAAGAATATGAGATTCCGCAGTTGCAGAGTATCCAGGAGAGCCTGAATTACCTGCGTACTATTTTATAATAAACAGATAGTAAAAAAATTATTATAAGGATTAAGAAAAAAGATGTTATATAGAGAATTGTAATTATTAATGTTTATATTATACTGGATTGTGATTGAAGGCTTCAGTAGTTTATAATCACAATTTCTGTTAGTTCGTCTGCAAATTTATGAAGATGGAGGTTATTTGCTGTGAGTAAAGGGTTAGATTTACCATTAAAATCTGAAAAGCCATCAATTTTAAAATCTTTAGGCAGTTTTCTTGATAGAAAATTTGGTATTATCAGTATTCTTCCTATGCTTTTAATCATTGGTGTAGTTATTATCTATCCTATAATATATTTGTTTTATCTTTCATTCACCGATACAAGCAATATGAACCTAATTGCTAACAATGCAAATTTTATAGGTTTGAAAAATTTTATTCGTCATTTTAAGGATAAGGCTTTTATTACTTCGATTTGGAATACTTTATATTTTACTGCGGTTAGTGTATCATTGTCCACCCTTATAGGACTTTTTCTGGCATGCATTGTCTATCCAATGATCAGTGTAAGAAAAAACCTTATGGTGACATGTATCCTTCTTCCTACACTTATAGCCGAAACTGCTTGCGCACTCATATTTAAGCCAATGTTGGATACTTCAATTGGAATCTTCAACTATATGCTGACATTTATACATCTGCCTGCTATCAACTTTTTGGGTGATAAAGTTAGTGCACAGTGGGTAATTATTGCACTTAATGTGTGGCAATGGGCTCCATACATGTTTGTGTTTTTGCTATCAGGTATAGAGTCACTCAGCATTTCATATTTTGAGGTTTTACGTCTTGAAGGCGCAACGTTCTTTCAACGTCTATGGTATGTCATATTGCCACTCATCAAGCCAATTGCACTTGTTGCAATATTTTTCAGAATAACAAATTCTCTCAGGCTGTTTGATAAGATTTATATTCTAACTGGAGGTGGTCCGGGTTCCGCTACCGACACAATTACTAGTTACATTCAGCGTGTGGGTATCCTGAGGATGGAATTCGGATACAGTAGTGCAGGCGGTGTCATAATGCTGCTTATTACAGCTGTTATCGGTGCAATAACATTAAAATACATGTACAATGTCAATGAATAGGAAGGTGAATTAGATGCAAAGATTAAAAAGAATACCATATTTTATCACAATCGGAATTTTCATTATTATCTCTCTATTTCCATTTCTTTGGGCTTTCAGCATATCAATTAAGCCTAAAGAAATGGCAACCATGCTTCCACCGGTTTTGATTTTTAAACCGACCATTGTCTCTTATATAGAGCTTTTCAAACAATATCATTTTGAAAAATATCTTGTCAATAGTTTGACTATCAGTATTGGGGTTCTTTTGGTATCACTCTTGGTGGGTTCACTTGCTGCATTTTCCTTTGCCAGATATCGTGTTGGCGGTCGGAGTCTAACCTATGGAATTCTCGTTGTGCAGATGATTCCTCCAATGGTAATTACTTTTCCTCTTTACCTTACAATAAGGGCATTGGGATTAATTGATTCAATACCAGGGCTTATTTTAGCCCAGCTAACATATTCACTGCCTTTTGTAATGTGGGTAATGAGACAGTTTTTTATGCAGGTGCCTATAGAATTGGATGAGTCTGCAAAAATCGATGGAGCATCGAATTATCGTCTTTTTTTTCAGATTATAATTCCTTTATCAATACCTGGTCTGGTCAGCGCCAGTATATTTACCTTTTTAGGAAGCTGGAATGATCTTCTGTTTCCCCTTATGCTCACCAATGTGAATGCACAGACCGTAACCATTGCAGCGGCCAACTTTGTTACAGTATACAATATTCTTTGGACTGATGTGGATGCAAGCGCTCTTCTGATGACTATTCCTCCAATTTTACTGACTCTGTTTGCAAGAAAGTATATAGTTGCAGGATTGGTTGGATCATCTGTCAAGGGCTAATTGATATCCTTTAGCGTTATTTAAGCTACTGGAAATAATGGCAAATTATCTATTATGTGTTTAGTGTAGGAGTTAAGTTTATGAAAAGATCTGAGTTGAATACCATCATCCATGATGCAATTACATTTATGAACAGTAAGAATATACCTTTATCTCCTTTTGCCTACTGGGAAAAAGGAGATTGGGAAAAAGCCGGTCCAGAATACAAAGAAATAATTGATAATATGCTTGGTTGGGATATAACAGACTTCGGGAGTGGGGACTTTAGGAAAGTAGGACTATTGATTTTTACATTCAGAAATGGCAACTTCAAAGATAAAGTTAAATACCCTAAGCCATATGCAGAAAAATTACTTCTTGTGGACGATGGACAGGAACTACCCTACCATTTCCATTGGAAGAAGATGGAGGATATTATTAATCGCGGAGGTGGAAATCTTCTTATCGAACTTCGCGGGTCAGACGATAATGGTAATTTTACCGATGAACCAGTAACAGTTACTGTTGACGGTAAAATTGTCATTGTTAAGATAGGTGAGAAACTCAGGCTCAGACCAGGTGAAAGTATAACGCTTTTACCTGGTCAATATCATCGGCTTGTCGGCGAGAAAGGTACTGGCAAGATAATACTATTTGAGGTTTCAACAACGAATGATGATACATCAGATAATCATTTTTATTCAGCTTCTTGTAGATTCCCTGATATAGAAGACGATGTAGAGCCAGTTTACCTTATCTTCAAAGATTATGCCAAATATGTGAAACTGTATAGTGCTTCATAAATTAGTGCTCAAGCAGGATCAATTACTATTAAATTGCTAAAAAGGAGAGAGCTAAAATGTCAAAGATAAGGATAGGTATTATTGGAGTTGGTATGATTGCGAAAATGCATATGGAAATCTACAAAAATATTCCAGATGCAGAAATCGTTGCAGCAGCTGATATTAATGAGACTGAGTTGAAATTTGTATCTGAGAAATATAATATACCATTTACGTATACCAATTTTGAAGAGATGCTCAAACGTGATGATTTGGATGCAGTGGATGTTTGCCTGCACAACAATTATCATGCTCAGGCTACAATCAAGTCACTTAGAGCTGGTAAAAATGTCTATTGCGAGAAACCTATAGCAGGTAGATATGCTGATGGAAAGATGATGATCGATGTAGCCAAAGAATGCGGAAAAAAGTTGCATGTGCAATTGTCCACGCTTTATGAGAAGGAGACGAAATTTGCTAAGAGGCTCATTGACGGTGGAAAATTAGGTGAGATCTACCTTGGACATGCCACCGGATTCCGCCGTAGGGGAAGACCTTTTGTTGATGGCTATGGTTCTTCCAATTTTGTTAAAAAGGATATTAGCGGCGGTGGTGCCATATTTGATACAGCTATATACAAGCTAGCTCAGATACTGTATTTGATGGGAATGCCTGAAGTACAGCGCATAAGTGGTAAAACCTTTCAAAAGATAGATATGTATGAGGAGCGTAAGCTCTCGAGTGGTTATAATGTTGAGG
>DATCID010000016.1:0-5442 GCA_036507975.1 Ruminiclostridium sp. | reverse complement strand
TTATTTGGAAGGCTACAAAAGCATAAAGATTATTTTTATAATCTACAGATAAATAGGAATTTGAAATGGAGTGAAAAAATATGGATATAGCAGTCTTAGCAGATGTTCATGGCAATTACATTGCATTAGAGCGATGCCTTGAATATGCATTTTCATGCAATATTAGTACATTTTTCTTTTTGGGTGATTATATTGGCGAATTAGCATACCCTGAAAGAACAATGCAGATATTATATGATGTGAATGATAGATATAAATGTTATTTTATCAAGGGAAATAAGGAAGATTATTGGCTAAAATACCGTGCTGGTGGTGAAAAAGGCTGGAAGGACAAAAATTCTACCAGTGGTTCATTACTATATGCATACAAATCTCTCACATCCAGAGATTTGGATTTTTTTGCACAGTTGCAATCAGTACGGGAGATAACGATCGGTGAGATGACAGCAATCACTATTTGTCATGGTTCACCAAATAAGGTAAATGAAAAAATGTTACCAGATGATGATAGGACTATCGAAGTCATGAATAGTGTGAAAACATCAATCATTTTATGTGGTCATTCTCATGTACAAAGGAAGATTGTACATAAAGAGAAATGTGTTCTTAATCCAGGGGCTGTTGGTCTACCTCTTTTTAGTGAAGGAAAGACGCAGTTTTTGATATTGCATGGGAATGGTGGGATATGGTCAGAGGAATTTATCAGTCTTGAGTATGACGTTGATAGAGTAATCAGAGATATGCATGAAGTTAAGCTTAATGAACATGCGCCTTACTGGAGCCTGCTAACTGAAAATATCCTGCGTGGAGGAAATGCGTCTCATGGCAAAATTCTATCAAGAGCTATGGAGTTATGTAGAGAAGAAACTGGTGATTGTGTGTGGCCAGATATTCCTGAAAAGTGTTGGGCACAGGCTGTAAATGAAATAATAGGGCTATCGAAGTAATAGCTTCCTAAGGCAGAGCATAAGCTATTGCTGATCGAATGGAATATCAAAGGTAACAAGTACTTCAATCATTACCTGGCAGGCTCTCCACTTTTTGACTTCGATACGTATAAAAGCTGGCTTGATGAGATGAAAATCAAGGGTGTGCTGCTGATTTCAGAGTAAGATAATACTTGTCACAGGGAAAAGAATATTGGAAAGTAGAGGAGATAACTAATGAAACAACAAAGCGAAAGTATATTAGAGGAGTTAATACAACGCTACCCGGCCCTCACTGTTTGCACTAAGGAGATTGAGGAGTGCTTTATGCTCCTCAAACATTGCTATGAAAACGGCGGTAAGGTTTTAGTCTGCGGTAACGGGGGTAGTGCAGCGGATGCAGAGCATATAGTGGGCGAATTGATGAAAGAGTTTATTCTTAAAAGACCTCTTCAGAAAGAGGATCAAGATAAACTGAAAGAGTCATGTCCTAACGAGTGGAAATATCTGGTGAAAAACCTACAAGGAGCATTACCGGCGATATCCCTGGTAAGCCAATCTTCAATATCAACAGCCTATAGTAATGATGTGGCATTTGATATGGTATTTGCACAGCAAGTTTACGGGTATGGGAAGGAAGGCGATGTGCTTATTGGTCTTAGCACTTCAGGGAATTCAGGTAACGTGGTCAATGCGATTAAAGTGGCGAAAGCATTCGGTATGAAAGTGATTGGATTTACTGGGCAGGCAGGAGGAGAAATGAAGGAAATCTGCGATGTTTGTATCCAGGTTCCGGCAATGGAAACCTTTAAGGTACAGGAGTATCATCTTCCCGTTTACCATGCGATTTGTGCTATGATTGAGTCAGAACATTTTAATTAAAAATTAGATAGTATGAATTATTATTGTATTCTTTAATTCTTCAATTAAATAATTTGAAGTAGTGAGCACTTGTATTTTATTGTTCACTAAAATATAATTATAGATTGTGTAAAGTGAGCTATGAAAAAATTCATGGGTGAAAAATTTTTATTGTTAAATGCTACTGGAAAAGATTTATATCACAATTTTGCTGAAAATATGCCTATTATTGATTATCACTGTCATTTAAGCCCTAAAGAGATTTACGAAAATAAAGAATTTAAAAATATAACAGAGGCCTGGCTCTATGGAGATCACTATAAATGGAGAGTTATGAGAAGCAATGGAGTTGATGAAAAGTTTGTAACTGGAGATGGATCTGATTATGATAAATTTATCAGCTTTGCAAAGACGACTCCTAAGTTGATAGGGAATCCTCTTTATCATTGGGTTCATTTGGAGCTTAAAAGATTCTTTGGTGTAGATGAAGTCTTAAATGAGAAAACCGCTCCAAATATTTGGGAGAAAGTAAATAAGCAGTTGATAGGGGAGGGCTTCACAGCACGAGATTTAATTGTAAAGTCAAAGGTTAAAGCCATATGTACTACTGATGATCCAGTAGATACCCTCGAATATCATAAAAAGATAAAGGAATTAAAGAATTTTGATGTAAAGGTACTGCCTACCTTCAGACCAGACAAGGGTGTTGAAATAGCTAAGGAGTTTTTCCTCCCATGGCTTGAAAAACTCAGCTCGGTATACGGCGAAACAATTATCAACTATAGACAATTTCTTAGAGTCCTTGAGGGAAGAGCCAATTTCTTTAATGAGGTAGGGTGCAGATTATCGGATCACGCCTTAGACACAGTTCCATACGCAGAAGCTATGTTGGATGAAGTAGAGGGGATATTTACAAAAGCTTTAGAAAGAGTGCCTTTAAGTTTTGAAGAGGTTGAAAAATATAGAACCTATACTTTAAAATTCCTATTTGGACTTTATGAGAAAATGGGATGGTCTATGCAGCTCCATATGAATGCAATGAGAAATAATAATACAATAATGTTTAATAAATTGGGAGCCGATGTAGGCTATGATTCTATAAATGATTCAAGTATTGCATATCCACTTTCTAGATTATTAGATTCAGTTGAAAGGGAAGGCGGACTTCCACAGACAATTTTATATTCTTTAAACCCAAAGGATGATGATGTTATAGCTGCAATGATTGGAAACTTTCAAGGTAGCGGAATAACAGGAAAGATTCAGTTTGGTGCTGCTTGGTGGTTTAATGACACAAAAGATGGCATGCTAAAACAGATGAAATCACTAGCTAACATAGGACTACTAAGCAATTTTTTAGGAATGTTAACTGATTCTAGAAGCTTTTTATCCTATACCAGACATGAATACTTTAGAAGAATACTTTGCAATTTACTGGGAGAGTGGGTTGAAAACGGTGAATACCCAGAAGATAGGGAACTACTTGGAGATATAGTTCAAGGAATATGTTACAATAATGCAAAAGAATATTTCAAACTATAAACTTTATATCAGTATAAAATAGGAGGAAATCATTATGAGACTTAATAGAGAGAATTTTAAAAAATATAAGCAATTTCCTGAGAAGGTACTTCAATTTGGCGAAGGAAATTTCTTGAGGGCTTTTATAGAGTGGCAAATAGATATATTGAATAAAAAAACAAATTTCAATGGTAGTGTAGTAGTAGTTCAACCTATTGAATTTGGGTTAGTTGACAAATTAAATAAGCAGGATGGATTGTACACATTATATCTAAGAGGAATGAAAGATGGAAGGGCTATTGATGAACATTCAGTTATTAGCAGTATAAGTAGAGGTATAAATCCTTATACGGAGTATCAAGATTATTTAAAGCTGGCAGAAAACCCTGAATTAAGATTCATCATTTCAAATACCACGGAAGCAGGTATTGCTTTTGATAAAAACGATAAATTAGAGGATGAGCCACAGAAAACCTTTCCTGGAAAGCTAACTGCATTTTTATATCGCAGATTCAAAGTATTTAATGGAGATATGGGAAAAGGATTTATTATTTTACCCTGTGAGCTTATCGATAGGAATGGGGATAAACTTAAAGATGCTATTCTTAAATTTGCAGCACTTTGGAATCTAGAAGAAGCTTTTGTTAATTGGATAAACCAAGCTAATATCTTTTGTAACACACTAGTTGATAGAATAGTCCCAGGTTATCCTAGAGATACTATAAAAGAAATAACAGAGGAATTAGGCTATGAGGACAATCTTGTAGATGTTGGAGAGTATTTTCATCTATGGGTGATTGAGGGATCAAAGCAGGTTGAAGATGAATTCCCAGCAGGAAAAGCAGGACTTAATGTTAAGGTTGTAGCAGATATGACACCCTATAGAACAAGAAAAGTTAGAATTCTTAACGGAGCACATACCTCTTTGCTACCCGTTGCATATCTATATGGATTGAATACAGTTGGAGAAGCAGTAGGACATGAAGTAATTGGAAAATTCATCAAAGATACAATATATAAAGAAATAATTCCAACCTTAGACCTTCCTGAAGAAGAATTAAAATATTATGCAACTGTAGTGCTGGAAAGATTTATGAATCCTTTTGTTAAGCACTATTTAATGAGTATTTCTTTAAATGCTATGCCAAAATATGAAACGAGAGATTTACCTTCTTTATTAGAATATTATAAGAGAAATGAGGAGCTACCTAAAAATTTAGTATTTTCCTTAGCAGCACTTATAGAGTTCTATAAAGGCAAAAGAGGAGAAGAAAATATTCAATTATCAGATGATAGTGATATTTTAGAGCTTTATAAAAACCTCTGGTCAAATTATGATGGTTCTGAAAAGGGGCTTAGAGATTTAGTTACCACGGCCCTAGCCTATGAAAAGATTTGGAAGATGAACTTAAATGAAGTTCCTGGCCTAACAGATGCAGTAATATATTATCTAAAAAACATTGAAGCACTAGGAATTATTGAAGCTATTAAAGAACTTATTTAATAGAGGTGAGGTCTTATGAAAAAGTATATTAAAATAAACGAAAAAGATAATGTTGTAGTGGCTTTAATTGATTTGCTAAAAGGAGAAATAATTTCAATTGATGAAAAGGAAATTATCTTAAAGCAAGATGTTGATCGAGGACACAAAATTGCCATTGAAGATCTTAAGAAAAACGATAATATTATAAAGTATGGATTCCCTATTGGCCATAGCCTTAGAGATATATTCCAGGGAGAAACTGTTCATACCTCCAATGCTAAAACAAATTTAAGGGGTGTCTCAGAATACGAATTTCATCAAAGTCTTAAGGAAAATCCCTATAATAATCGTGACCTAACTTTTAAGGGATATGTGCGAGGAAATAGTGAGGTTGGAATCAGAAATGAGCTTTGGATTGTTCCTACCGTGGGTTGTATAAATGGTATAGCAGACAAAATTATTGAGAGATTCCAAGAAATCACAGAGAAATTAGGTAGAGGATCCGTACAAGTATTTAAACATAATTATGGTTGCTCCCAATTAGGTGATGACCATACTAATACTAAATCTATTCTTGGAAATATTGTAAAACACCCTAATGCAGGCGGGGTATTAGTTTTAGGGCTAGGTTGTGAGAATAATTCTGTTAAT
>DATCID010000015.1:0-12716 GCA_036507975.1 Ruminiclostridium sp. | reverse complement strand
AATTCCAACAACTCCGGCGGCTTACCCCTACCGGAAGATTCGCTCTTTCCTATTTCTCTCACTAGACCCTTTTTAATAAACTCATCTGTACTTTTCATGATCGTTGGAATACTTAAACCCGTGACCCTAGAAATTTCAGCTTTAAATATAGGCCCTTGATCACGGATTATATTTATTACATTCTGTTTGTTTATTGTATTTATAAATGTTTTATCAACCCTCATGTGCACCTCAAATAAGTTCATTAGTTTAACTTAATTTACTTAAGTTAAACTATACACCTATTAATTCTAACTTTCAATACTTTTTTATTTTACTTACCATAGCTAATTAAAATATATAAACGGCTCAGATATTTATAACTCTGCTGCAACAAATATAAAACACCTTCGTAGCGCCTTTTTTTCTAAAAGCGTAACAAACAATTGTTTTAGCCATTAATTAACGACTTTATATAAACAGTTAAAGTTTTACAATATGCCCTACATATACAACAAAAGAGTAAATTTGTATAAGAGCTACCTTTCTGATTTTCTGCATATCCTCATCAGAATAGTTTGCATAAAGGCCATTTCTAGCTCTTCCAGCGCCCTTAAAATTACACAAGTCTTATCTAGTAATAGTAACCTTATTTAATCCTCTTGGACTGTCAGGATTTAGTCCCTTTAGCAAAGAGAGATTGCATGCAAACATCTGCGCAACTACAACATTAAATATCGGAGATACATAGTCACTGCAGTTTTTGGGAATTTCAATACTACTATCACCTAGTTTCAATAATTCCTCATTGTTAGAAACAATTAAGATATCGGCTTCGATGTTCTTTAGTTTATTAACCATTTCTAAAACATCCTTGCTCGAAGGTCCTTCTGGTGCATACACTATAACGGGCATATCCTTCTCAACCATTGCAAAAGGTCCATGATGGAAATCTGATGTTGAGAAAGCCTTGGCACACACATAAGTTGTTTCCTGAATTTTAAGAGCCGCTTCTAATGCAATTGAATAATTAAATCCTCTTGCCAGAACAAAGCATTCTTTCATAAATCTATACTTCTTCACTACCTCTTTTATAGCATCTGCTTGATTAAATACTGTTTTCATAATGTCGGGAGTCTTTTTCAGTTCACTCAACAGCTCATCATTTTGAGCCCATTTTGCAATGAAGTTTATTAACAGAAATATGGTTGAAGTAAACGTCTTGGTTGCAGCTACACTTTTTTCAACACCGGTATCACAGAAAAGGTGATATTTTGATGTTTGAGCTAGTGGTGAATCAACAAAGTTGGTCACACTCATAGTGACTGCTCCCTGCTCTGCAGCCGACTTCACTACCTCAATTGCATCTGCCGCCTTTCCTGACTGTGAAATGCCAATTACGAAGCAATTCTTCATATTTACCTGCTTATTGTACATTGTAAATACTGAAGGTGCTGCCAATGAAACAGGTATTCCTATTAAAGTCTCAATTGCATATTTAGTGTACACCGCTGCATGGTCTGAGGTACCTCTTGCAGCAATAATAACTGTAGAAATGTCTCGAGCTTTTAAATCTTTAATTAGTTCCTCAATAACCACTCTATTAGTCTCAACTGCTCTTTTCAAAACCTCAGGTTGCTCCAATATTTCTTCCCACATTTTAACCATAAATATTCACCTCTAAAATATATTTTTCTTACGCATTTTTACTAACGAAATAATAAAAGCTTATACGATTTCTTTATTTAAAAAGTACAATACAGGTATAGTTGTATATACCACTATACCTGTATTGTACTTTAACTTCTCCCAAAAATCAATAGCGCAGTAACTTATTTTATCAATAACCTTTTTGCTATAATTGATATTAGAATAGAATATACCCTCAACTTTCCCAGAGTAAATTAGGATTAATCAGTAGATGTATCCTTTGGGATAGCGAATAGAAATTATTTGTTAAATTAGTAAGTGAAGGACAGGATTTTTACCAGAAAAAAAATTTAGTCTTGATTCATAAATATACGGACGCTGTAGTTATACTTGTCAGCACGGTAGATGTCTCTTTCATAGAATAGTTTTTTGTCCTCTTTTGTGTAACTTATACCTGAAATTTTGAGTGCAGGTACACCAGACAAAAGTTTTAGAAGTTCACGATTTTCTTTACTGGCTTTTACAGCCTCAATTTTATTATCTATGTAACTAATATCAATAGAATAGTTAGTTTTTAAAAGATTATATAAGGATCTTGTTAAGTCAAGCTTATTGATATCTGGGCATATCTTCTCAGGAATAAATACCTCTTCTACCGCAATAGGCGTTTCATCAGCAAGTCTCAGCCTCTTTATCCTAAACACCTTTTGGCTCATGCCTAAATCCAGAAGCTCTTTTACATCAAAGCAGTCTGCTTCTTCTGTAAACTCCAAAACTCTGGTTGTAGGAACCATTCCCTGCTTTTTGACCGTCTCAGAAAAGCTCATGATGTTTCTTTGTTCAAATTTAATATCGTTTACAAATGTTCCTCTTCCTTTTTCCCTTACTAGAAATCTCTCAGTTGCAAGCTGATTAATAGCCTGACGTGCAGTCATACGGCTAATGCCTAGATTTTCAGAAAGCTCTCTTTCAGATGGTATAATGCTCCCCGCAGGATATTCGCCTGACTTGATTTTATCTAGCAAAATAGTTTTTAACTGAAAGTATACAGGTAGCGGACTCTTTTTGTCGATAAACATTTGTGCCTCCATTAGTCTTACTGTGCTTAAGAAATATTTAAAGCAACCTATCTGTAAACATTATAACCCTATAATTTATAATATTAAATCAATACTTTTACAAATCCCCTGTTATAAAAAATGGCATTAAAAATCCTTATGTTAAATTCAACATAAGGATAGAATTTTAAGGAGGAATATATATTAAGACTAGCTAGTAGATATAATCCACTAGCTAGAATGAATTGTTTTTATAATACAAATTTTATAGTAATTTAGCTGTTATGTATATGTGAAAAGTATTAGAAAATTTCTATTTCTCATCGGATAATTTTGTCTAATTTTTAGTACTGCTTTAATTAGTGTCTAATAAATTGTACATATTTGTATTATTCATCTGTTTCAGGACTGGTTCCGAAGATTGCTACATATTGTTCCATTAGGTAGAACTTCTTCCCATTCCATTTAAGAACACTTTGTACATAGCCCAAGGAGTCAGCATGATACCGTCCTGATATACTTTGGTATCCTAGTAGTTCATAAATGCCATTACCATCAAAATCAACTGGATATAACCCGCTTAGTGGATCAACCCAACCTTCAATCGGAGCTTTTAGTTCCCCATCTGGTGTATATATTTCATCTAAATAATCCTTATCCTTGTAGGTGATATCTATTATAAATTTTGTACCTAGCTCAATGTTTTTTACCAGAACTTGATAGTGATTTCTATATTCTACTTTATAGCTGTATTTATTATTAAAATCTTCGTAATTAAACAACAGCTTAATTTGATTATTTACGTCGGAGAATATATAGTAAAACATAATACCTCCACTACCACCTGACGCTATGCTAATAAATATATCATTTATTTTGTCCCCTGAAAAATCCCCCAGAAACAAGGCTGGGCTATACCCCGCATCTGACCCGAGCTTAGTGCTTTGCTTAATGCCCGTCTTGCCATCCTTGATAATCAGCGTGATATCTTGTATAAATCCACTGTTAGGTGTTTTAATTCCTGTAAGATATACATAATCTCGAACATTATCACCATTTACATCTCCGTATGCCGAAGCAACTATATTTTTAATATCATTAGCAAATTGCCCACTTTGGTTAGTATTAAACATTATCTATCCCCCCTGATATCTAAGATTCAAATAATTAATCATCTGCCCCAACTATATAATATGAAAATTTCCCATATTGGTGCGGAAGATATAACTATTTAAGGGATTACTCTATAGATTTCAAAGATTCTATCATACTGATTTTCTTTAATTTAAAATGCATTATGATGTTTACAAATACGGCAAATGCTACAGTTAATGCTGCCGACAGAGCATAGCTACTCCAGTATATTTCTCTGCCAAACATAACAACATCAGTCTCTGAGGTCTGTAACACAAATTTGTTAAGTACAATTCCTCCTAAAAGTCCAAAGCAAATATCAATCAAGGTTAAAATAATATTTTCTCGAAAGACATACTTCGAAACCTCTAAATCATAGAAGCCCAGAACCTTGATACTTGCGATCTCTCTAACCCTTTCTGTTATATTAATATTTGTAAGATTATACAAAACCACAAATGCTAAAGTGCCTGCAGAAATAATCATAACAAAAACTATACTATTTAGGCTGTTTACCATATCTGAAAAACTTTTTTTATTAGAACTTGTAAAATTAACCTGTAATATTGCGTTGTTATCAACTAAATCTCCGCTTATTTTATCTTCTGCCGGTTTTGAAACCTCCTGCATATTAGCTAAAATACTGTTTAAAACAAGCTTCTCGCCAAATGCTTTTTCATATAAAGCAGGAGTCATATATACGTAGTGTAAAGTGTAGTTTTCATTAATAGCAGTTACTTTAACAACTACTTTTTTAAACTCGCCCTCCTTTATAGTAATTTCACTACCAACCTTGACCTTTAAAATCTTTGCAAGCTTTTCACCTATTACAACACCATCATCTGTCAGCTCAATTGGCTTTTTGCTCGCCATTTCATGGATTGAAATAAATTTGTCAATCTTGTTGGCGTCTTCGGGAATAAGGAGATTTATTTTTTGCCATTCATCGTTTTTACCTGCCTCAAGATTTTTCAAGCGAATATTCAGCATCTCCTTAATATTTTTATTAGACTCCAAAATATTAACTGCATCTGTTTTATTCGCTGCTTTTGCATTTTCATCTATAATTATCATTGAATTATATTTGAAAACCTCTCCATATTGCTTTGGTACTATACTTGATATTCCGTCTCTAAGTCCAAAGCCAGCCAACATCAGAGCTGTACAACCAGCCACTCCCAAGAGCGTCATAATCAGTCTCTTTTTATATCTGAATAGATTTCTTATTGTAACCTTGCTGAAAAAGTTCAGCCTAGACCAAATAAATGGCACTCGCTCCAGAAGAACTCTTTTTCCCATTTTAGGTGATTTAGGTCTCATCAGTGAAGCCGGGTGTTCCCATAATTCTTTATAACATGCAAAATACACTGCTGTGGAGGTACAGGCCAAAGCCCCTAGCGTAATCCAAAAGACGTAGTCAATCCTAAACGGCATTATTATTGGTGGCACCCTATAAAGCATACTATATGCATCAGCAATCACGTAAGGGAAAAGCTTAAGCCCCCCTGATAGCCCTGCGATACTTCCGAATACACTGGCGATTGCAGCATATATTAAAAATTTCGATGCGATAGCCAAATTACCGTAGCCCAATGCCTTGTAAGTACCTATCTGAGTTCTTTGCTCTTCAACCATTCTAGTCATTGTGGTCAAACAAACAAATGCCGCAACAATAAAGAAAAACACGGGGAAAATTTTTGCTATAGCGTCTACCCTACCAGTATCATCTTCATAAGACGCATATCCTGCATTACTATTTCTATCTAATACATACCATTGCGCCTCTTTTGCTTTTGCAACTCCTTCAAGCTCAGCTTTCTTAGCTGCTACAGCACTTTTGTAGTTTTCGGTAAATGCAGATAGTCCACTTGTGTTATCAAGGGTTACAAATGCCTCAGTAAATACCTTCATATTAAAATCTTCTTCAGGAATGAAAACATATAGTGATACTGCCCCATTTCCTAGAGTAGATGTACCTTTTTCAAAGGTCAAGTAATATGGCGTCTCAACATAGCCAACTATCTCAAAGGTATCTTTATTTACGAAGTCAGAAATAGCCTTGTCTTCTTTTCCTGTATTCAATGTTATCTTATCCCCAAGTTCTATGTTCCTGCCTGCTATTTTGCTTTTTTCTACAACACATTCACCTGACTTTTCTGGTAATCTGCCACTTATAACTTTAAGTCGATTTATATATCCGTTGTCACTGCTCTTCAGCTTCTCTAGTGAAATCGAATGAATCTTTGCAACCCTATCCTCATCATTTGTTTTAATTATTGCGTCGATGGAATAGGCCGGCATAATACCTTTAATTCCATCAGCGCCCTTTATAGCACTAATGTCATCCTGATTCAAGCCATATGTAGAGATCAGTTTTAGATCCATTAGGTGATATTCTTCAAAGTATTTATCAGCTGTTAACTTCATATCAGGGCAGGTAACTTTAATTCCAGCAAAAAATCCTGTTCCCAAAGCAATTATTGCAAATATGGCTAGAAACCTGCTTCTAGTGCGCCAAAGTTCTCTTAATGTATCCTTAAAATGTGCACTTTTCATATAGTTACCATTCAATCCTTTCTACTGTCGTAGGATTGCTATTTAAAACTATACTTTCAACTTTACTGTTTTTTATTTTTATTATTCTATCAGCCATTGGTGCTATAGCCATATTATGAGTTATTACAATTACCGTCATTCCGTTTATTCTGCAGGTATCCTGCAATAGCTTTAGTATGCTTTTCCCTGTATTATAGTCTAGTGCACCAGTTGGCTCATCGCACAACAACAGCTTTGGTTTTTTTGCAAGAGCTCTTGCAATAGCAACACGCTGTTGCTCACCACCTGACAGCTGTGCAGGGAAGTTACCCAAACGTTCCCCTAAACCTACCTCAATAAGTATTTTCTCTGCATCCAATGGATCTTTGCATATTTGTGATGCAAGCTCAACATTTTCTTTTGCAGTAAGATTCTGAATTAGATTGTAAAATTGAAATACAAAACCTATATCATATCTTCTATATGAAATAAGCTGCTTTGGTTTATATTCGTTTATCAGTTCCCCATCCACAATTATTTCACCTTCATTGCACGTATCCATTCCGCCCAAAATATTGAGCACTGTGGTCTTTCCTGCACCACTAGGACCTACTATAACTACGAATTCGCCCTTATTTATTTCAAAGTCAATCCCGTTGGCAGCATTTATAGTTACCTCTCCCATTTTGTAACGCTTATATACCTTTTTAAATTGAACAAAACCCTCCATACTAAACAAAACCTTCCTCTCTACTAATTAAAAACATCAATAACTATTAAGCTAGCTATGTACAGCTAAATAAATGAAAAGACAACCATTTGTATGATTGTCTTTCTCATTTTAGAATACTTATACTAATTATATCCCAATTTAGTTATAAATTTAACATGAATTCTAAATATTCACAACAACTTATTTCCCAGTATCTTCGTTATCATTTTTTACAGTTGTATTTTCATTTAACTTATAACTTTCCCTGATTTCCATTCTTCTAGCTTTCTGGCAACCTCTTCGCGAGTCTTTTTGCAAATCTCTGGTAATTCGCCTCCGAATACTTTCTCAGCTTGAGCAAAGCCATCGTCAATAGCGCTTACCAGTTTGTCATACATCTCTGGATTATCATTGGATATAGCCTTTGCAAAAGCCACAATTCTGTCGCTAACTGCCTGCACACCAAGCTCCCCATTCTCCGATATTGCCTGCTGAGCAGCAGCCCTTGTTTTTTCATCAACTATTAATTCTTCTTTTCCAGATAGTACATCCTTAAATGATTTACCCTGGCTCTTAAGTAGCTCTTCTACCATATCTCTCAGATTTTGAGTTGCTCTATTAGCCTCAGCCCACAGCTTGTTAACCTCTTCAGCATTTATTGGGGTAGTAGTTCCCTCGGTTTCATCTGATTTTGCAGTTGATGTCGTCACCGAGACCGTAGCCAAAGCAGGCCTTTGGTACGTTGCCATCGTATTATCTGTTGGCATTCCCAGTTCCAGCACCGCAGCTGCTTCCTGAGCTTTGGCCTGATTCTTGTCACCGACTTTTGTATTTTCCTGTTTCTTTGAAGCCTCATACTTCTGAGTAACTGCTTGGTTTGCGTTCACTCCAGTTATCATACTTAATCCCTCCGTAGATTATGAGTTACTTGATGGAACTCTGTTTATATCCTTATATATAAGCTTTCGGCTAAAAGCTCACTAAACTTGATACAATATATATATAATTCCTTGATAATGGATTTATATATAGCTATACTTGTTGAAATAATTGCTTGAATTGCGCCGTATAAATATCTGTGACTAGGGGCATAAATAATAATGCCACTTTCGTACTTAATAACACTCTTTCTACATTTGAAGATATTCATATAATAATGAAGGTGAGTAACTAAGGAAAAGCTAAATAATAAAACCTGATATCTAAGGGAGAAAATTTAATTTTATTATTTAGTTGGTTCTGATAATCTAGGTGAAAATATGATAATTCAGTGTGAAAAAAAGGAATTTATAGTTCAAGACGAACAAATAGCGATAACACGAGATGACAAACTTATTGGTTATGGAAAGGTTATAGCTGTGTTAGATGAGCACGTACTTGTTGATATCGATGCAAAAGCTAGTAAATCTCTGTATGAAATTTTCAGTGAGGATATTTCTTGTGATTTTACCTTTGTCAATGAAAGGTATTGTCCCCAAAGTGGAGAACTAAAGAAATATAGTTAACGAGCATTTGAACAGTTGTTAACAATTTGTTCTAAGTTTAATAACAATTTGTTAACTAATTCTTCGCTAAATGTACATAATTTATGTATATCATATAAACATAAGGTAATTTAAATCAAGTTTATACGAGGGAGGAATTAGTATGTATAACAACAATAATGAAGATTGGGACAACCAATCACAGAGTAATTTTAATTTTGATACTAGTCCAGCACAGGAGAATCAAAATCAGTCATACTACAAAGAAATAATTGTAAAATCCGTAAAACCTGAAAAGAGCAGAAAAAGTAAGTTTATGACTTATCTCTCTCTTATAGTTATTACGTCATTAATTACTAGCTTTGCAGTGGGCGGGGCGATGTATTCCAATTTTACTAATCAGCTAAACTTGCAGGTAGGTGCTTTGCAAAAAACCGTGGCACTTTCCTCAGCAAATGCTCAGAAGGTAGCCGCAGCAGCTCTTACTTCTTCAGCCGGCAACTCTTTAAAGGCTACAAACTTATTAAGCAATGATACTTCAGGTAACTTAACAGTTTCTGAGATAGCAAAGAAGGTCGGGCCTTCAATTGTTGGAATAAAAATGGCATTACAAAGCACAAAGCAGTCAGGGTATTTTGGTATGAATTCGGCTCCCTCAGATTCAGAGGGTTCAGGGATTATCATTAGTAAAGATGGATATATTATGACTAACTACCATGTTGTTCAATATGCTGACCCAAAGAGTGGCGCAAAAAGCACTACACTTACAGTGTATTTACCTGATAAAAGAGAAGCAAAAGCTACCTTTATAGGTGGAGATAGCGCAAATGACTTAGCTGTTATAAAAATAAACTTGTCTGATCTCCCAGTTGCAGAGCTTGGTGACTCTTCTGCAGTAGAAGTAGGAGATCCTGCTATTGCTATAGGAAATCCTCTTGGAATGGAGTTTGCAGGTTCTGTTACCTATGGTGTTATTAGTGCCTTAAACAGGCAACTGGACACTGGGGATGTTACAATGAGTCTGATTCAAACAGATGCAGCTATAAATCCTGGTAATAGCGGTGGCGCATTGCTGAATTCCAAAGGGCAAGTAATTGGAATAAACTCAGCAAAAATTTCCATCACAGGTGTAGAAGGTCTTGGATTTGCAATTCCAGTCAATACCGCTAAGCCTATAATTGAACAATTAAAAACATACGGCTATGTGAAAGGGAAACCTTTAGTAGGAATATCCGCTCAAGAGGTTACAGAAGAGATTTCTGGTATGTATGGAATTCCTGTAGGTATATATATTACTGATGTGGCCGCAGGTGGTGCAGCAGAGGCAGCAGGAATTAAGAAGGGTGACGTTCTTACAAAGCTAGATGGTAAAGTAATTAAGACCATGTCAGATGTAGATGCTATCAAAAAATTGCATAAACCGGGCGATACTGTTGATGCCGTGGTATCTAGAAACAATGCAAATGTTACTGTAAAGCTTACATTCACTGAAGACAAATAACTATAATCTTTTCATATTGATTATGATAGCGTCAAACTCAAAAAGTAATACCCCCTAAATAAACCAAGAGCTAATGAGTGCAACACTCATTAGCTCTTGGTTTATTTAAAAAAATTCTGATTGATTTTTCGTCTTCTTATATTGTCTTACTTAACTAGATGAATAAATTCACCATATCCACTCGCGCTCATATCCTCAAGTGTTATAAATCTCAGTGAAGCACTATTTATGCAATATCTTAGCCCACCTTCATCAGCAGGACCATCATCAAATACATGTCCAAGGTGGCTATTTCCCACTCTGCTTTTTACTTCTGTACGATTTGTTCCATGACTTATGTCCTCATTATATTCGATAGTCTCATCATTAATCGGACGCGTAAAGCTAGGCCAACCACAGCTCGAATCAAATTTATCGTTTGAAATAAATAGAGGCTCTCCGGTAACAATGTCAACGTAGATACCTTTGCTTCTATTATCCCAATAGGCATTTTGAAATGGTGCTTCAGTGCTTGAGTTCTGCGTAACATCGTATTGTTCTTTGCTAAGAGTGTTCTTCAAGGTATCCTCATCAGCTTTAGAATATTTAGATCTATCCACCTTGACAGTCTCATCCTTCTTTAAAGTATTTAATAACGATAAATCAATATGGCAATATCCATGAGGATTCTTATCAAGATAATCTTGATGGTATTCCTCTGCTTTGTAGAATTTTTTTAGAGGCAAAATCTCTGTCAATATTTTCTTTCCCAATGAAGGCTGCGTCTTACTTATATAGTTTTCTATTACCTTTTTATCTTCAATACTCTTGTAGTATATACCTGTTCTATACTGGGTACCGCTATCGTTTCCCTGCCTATTTAATGATGTAGGGTCAATTATTTTGAAGAAATAACTTAAAAGCTTCTCCAGACTAGTTTTGTGAGGGTTATATTTTAAATAGACTGCCTCTGCATGTCCCGTCTCTGTTCGGCAGACATCTTCATATGAAGGATTTTCAGTTTTACCATTTGCATATCCCACCTCAGTATAAATTACACCTGGTATTTTTGACAAAAAAGCCTCAACGCCCCAAAAACATCCACCTGCAAGCCATATTTCTGAAAAGCTATTATTTGGATTTATCATACAATCACATCCTTTGTTGAAAATATTAATTAGCTTAGATTTACCCAATTTCATTGTTTTTAAACCAAATGGCATCTACATATAACATAATCTCAGCTTCAGTATTTTTCTATCTGATGTTTACCGCCGTTAATGCTCCTACTGCATCTATGAATTATGTTTATTTCCATTAAAATTATGTTGATTTACCATACCTAGCCTGTCAATTTTTTACTAAATAGACATATTGAGTTTGTATTTTAGTAAGTAAGGTGATATCATAAAAATATGTAAATTATGTCATTAATCGAATTGGAGTGCATGCATGAATACATTAATCTGGGCACATCGTGGAGCATCTGGTTATGCACCTGAAAACACAATGGAAGCATTTAAATTGGCAAACGAGCAGAGAGCCGATGGGATTGAACTCGATATTCATTTAACAAAAGACAGTCATCTAGTAGTGTCGCATGACGAAGCCATCGATCGCTGTTCTAATGGAAAAGGTCGCATAATAGACAAAACTCTTGAAGAGTTATTGACCTATGATTTTTCAAACCATTTACCTAAATATAAGAATTCAAAAATTCCTACGTTAAAAGAAGTTTTGCGCTTTGTGAGAGATACAAAAATGACTATAAATATAGAAATAAAATCCGACATCGTAATTTATGAAGGTATTGAAGAAAAGGTTACTGCTCTTGTCTCAAAGCTAGGAATGAAAAAGCGGGTTATGTATTCTTCCTTCAATCATCACAGCTTAATGCTTATTAAGAAACTTGATAGAACCATTCCTATCGGGCTTTTATATAATGAGGCAATGGTTGATCCTCATGTTTATGCAGCTCACCTTAAGGCCGATGCTATTCACCCATATTATCTAACTCTTATGGTTCCAGATACAATTAGTGGCTGTAAGTTACTCGGTATAAATATCAATACATGGACAGTAAATGAACCCGAGCATATGGCATGGATGTTCAAAGAGGGCGTAAATGCCATCATCACAAATTATCCAGATGTCGCTTTGAAACAAGAGATAAAATACATCAATAAACAGAGTTCTTGAATGTTTTTTACAGTTTAGGCCGGCTTGTGCCGGCCTTCCTTCATATATCATCTATTTTTTCCACTATCTTTTATCCAATTTTCATCTATCTTCAAACAAAAAATCTGTAATCTCTGCTTCAGTATTTACTTCTATAAATCTCATTACCTCATCAAGTACAGAATTTGCTTGAACCTTGTTATTTGATACGCAAGCAACACCAATTACTATAGTCTGATGATAATCCTGCTCCTCAGTCTCAGCAATAGATATATTAAACTTGTTACGAGCCCTTTGCAATAAGCTTTTGACTATCATTCTCTTATCCTTTAGTGAATGACAGTTAGGCGCATAAAGCTTTATTCTTAGAGTTGATACAATCATTTTCCTCCTCAGTTAGTACCCCAATTCTTCTCCCACAATTATTACCTTTATTCTATCCTTATTGCGCTGATATGCTGATACTACATACGTGCAACATATCCTATTGGCACCATCACAACCAC
>DATCID010000014.1:0-4959 GCA_036507975.1 Ruminiclostridium sp. | reverse complement strand
ATAAAGTTTATACCACGGCAAGAAAAGTAAGTGAGACCTTTAAGAAAAACATGAAAATTGTCTTTGATAATTATTTGGGGAAATGGAATTATACAGCCGTTCCAAAAGTGAAAACTTGAAGTTATTTTTTAACTATTCCTAAGGGTTTAAAAAGGTTAAACATTAAAAAACAGTAAGATATGAAATATCATATTTGTATTTCTCAAAAAAAGATTCTACATTGTGAAAGTGGGATTAAAGAACTCGTCCGACCTTTTCGACCGTCAGATGGTCAGAAATTTGTTTGCATTTTAAACAACGGTAGCCTCTATTTCTAATCCTTCGATATAGGCTGGTAGCTCCGCAAAAGGGCATTTCTTAGCCACTCTTACCATATCATCTATTTCCATTATAGTACCTCAGCAGCCTTTCCTAATTCAGTTCCTATCCTTTAAAATTGCTTTGATTTCTTTCAATTCTTGTAGAATCTGTTCTAATATCATAGTATTATTAGAAGCTTCTGACGCCTTTTTTGTCCTCTTTTTTGCTGGAGAAGGTGAAGACTTTACTAATTCAGGAACTTCATTCATAGTTTCAGATGCATTGGAAGCATCACCAACTATGGAATCATCAAGAACTTCTGAAATGTCATGGACTTCAGGAGTACTAGGTTTTTCTTGAGCATCCGCAAACTCTACAGTATCACTATCTTCTGGCACATTATGGACTTCAGTTCTGTCATCTTCTTGAGAATGAACATCTTCTAGCATATTATGGATTTGAGTATTAATAACTTCATGAGCACTATCATCTTCTGGAGCATCAGAAATTTCTGGGGCACCGGGAATAGTTGGATCAACATGAACTTCTGAAGCATCGGGAATTGATGGAGTATCAGCATCTTCTTGTGCATTATCAACTTCTAGAGCATTAGCAATTTCAGGAGCAACAGCTTCATTAGTATTATGGACTTGGGCATCGGGAATTGTTGAAGCATCAGGAATTGCTGGAGCAACATCAACTTTGGAATCTCCTTCAACTTCTGAACCCTCTTTAACTTCTAAAACATCAGTTACTTCTGACCCACCATGAATTTCTGGAGTATCTTGGACTTCAGGAGCTTCATCAACTTCTGTAACATCATGAATCCCTTGAGCATTTTGGACTTCTAGAGCATCAGGAACTCCTGGAACATCAACAACTTCTGGATTAATATGGACATGAGCATCCTGGACTTCAGGAACATCAGGAACTTCATGAGCGCCTTGGACTTCTAAAGCAACATCAACTTCAGGAGTACCATCAATTTCCGAAGGTTCGGGGATGCAATAATCTGTAAAGAGACCGTTCCCATATTTGTCAATAACTTTAAGCTCTGATAAGTTCGAAGATTCGCCTTTCCATTCATACTCAAGCTTTGGTTTATCAGGATAACGATTCTCAAGTCCATTAACTACAATATCAATTGCTACCTTACATCTCTGGTCTGCATCAACGTATATATCAAGTGCAGGTATTGAAAGAGCCCTAAAGAATGCATTCTTTATGTCATTCCTAGAATAGTCAGATAAGCTAACACAGGCATTAACTAATTCTAATACCTCATCTGGAGGCATTACTTTTGTTAATTCGGTGTCAATTTCCAATAATGGAAATTTATCCTTTAAGGATGTTTGTGTGTGTTCTTCTACATTTCTCATATTGGATTTTCCTTTGGACCATATAGAGAACTACTGGTTCACAAAAGTATAATTATATTATTATATGTTACCTGTATTAATTATAATTTCTTAAATTACTCATTTTTATGTACATACAGCATTAATCTTATCTTGTTCAAGTCATGTATTTAGGCTCAATGAGGTGAATAATCTTTCTTTTACTTCGTATTTTTTGAAGGAAATGCTTTATGGTGCTCTTTTTGCGATTCAAAAGATTACTTAATGGCTAAAAACAATAAATGTAATCCATCATCCAGTCTTCACAGTTAGGACTAAACAATTGAACTAAAATCAATAATTAAAGGCTGAGAGGTGAATCAAATGAGTAAAGGATATTTCGCTGATAAAGGTATTAAGAACCTATCCGAAAAGTGTTGTTATCTATTGTAACTTTCCATTAGCAATATGCAAAACCGGAACGGATACTTTAATATTATAGACCTATTGTAACTATCCAATGTGCCATTATGATTTTTCGGATAAGTTCTTAACTGATTTATTTTGACTACTCATGTGATCAGGTCTCACTATAACCTTTATTAAAAAACAATTGACTGTTTGGAATATGCTGAAATGACTGAAATCAATCCTATTGAATTCGCCGAACTCTATTCAGCAGGTGAAGACCCCGTTTCTATAGCAGACCAGCTAGGCATATCTTTTGAGGATTTAGTGAAAATAAGGAAGCGATTGGGGTTTCCCCCTTGGAAAATGGAGAAGAAACTTAGTAAAGGTAAACGAGTGAAAATAGATATTATTGACCCCTGTGAATTCAGAAAATTGTATTATGAAATGAGTAATAAAGCTCTAGCCAATCACTATAACATATCACTAACAGCAATTTACGAGTTAATAAAAGAACTTGATCTACATCATTTGTCTTGTGACCTAGTTCAATGTATGAAACTTTACAACGCCAATGTACCCTATGCAGAAATGGCTAAAACACTTGGGCTTTCAATACATGAAGTACACTATATCAAAAAGAAACTAAAGCTAGAATGTGAACTAAGAGAGATGAAATTGTGTCCGTCTTGCACATCAACCATAATTCATAAACAGAAGCGTACTCAAAAATATAGATGCGAAAAGTGTAAAAATGTCTTTCAAAACGCTGTAATAAAAAAGGTAGCTGTTATAAACTATAATTATCCTAGGATCTTGTTACCATACATTGAACCTTCAAAGTCTGGATAATCTCAGAGAAATATCAATTCATTGATGTATTCACATAAACTAACTCTATCTGCTTCCATACTTATTTTAGCAACTGGCAGGATATTTTACAGCCAATGTACATTTTTCTGAATTGCAGTGTCTCCTGGTCATATGGAGTTAAATCTGCAAACTCTGTCATTTCATTTTCCAATGTTCACCAATTGACTATCTTCTTCACCCACCATCATTGTAAAACCATGTTCTGCAATAACAGGTATTATTAGAGGTTTTGGTGTTTCATGTGCAATTACCGGTAATGTGATTCCTGTAGGCTCTTCGCTATTTCGAGTAGGTAACTTACATTTAGCTCTAAAATGTTGAAGTAGCATGCGTAAAATGTAGGAACTTTTATTGTTGGAAATCGTATTCAAGCTTGATGTTTTTCTATTTAATCCGACTACTTTCAAACTAAGTAATTATTTTTGACCCACACAAAATAGCAAAGGGCTCTGAGTAAAAATGACAACAAAAGTGATTTGATGGCTGAAATAAAAGATTACAGATTTACACTATCAATGATGTGTTTGTTCATCATAGTGCAATCGCTCGCATTGTTTTTAACTTCACCTATGCACTCTTTTATGACTTCAAACAGCTTGCAGTATACAACCGACCCCAATTCTATGTCCAATGCCGTTCAAATCATTTTTTCGATAATATTTGTCACATTAGTTGTTTTGCTCGCAATCAAATTGAAATTTCAATGGTTTATTGCTTTAATTCAGTATATATTTACAGCACTTATTCTTGGAATAATCTTCTATGTACTTCTAGGTTTTGTATCGTGCATAGGCAACCAAGCCATAATTATCGCCACTGTATTTTCAATAGTTGTAACAGCGGTACTTTTTTTGTTTCCGGAATGGTATGTCATTGACCTTACAGGAATTTTAGAAACGAGTGCAATCGTCGTGTATTTAGGGTCCGCCTTTTCGATATATCCAGTTTTAGCAATTTTAGCGTTCACCGCAGTTGAAGATTACATTGCCGTCTACAAAACAAAACACATGCAAGTGATGATAAGCGGAATGGACATTATGAAGTATTCAGATGTGAAAGCTGTAACAGGTCAAGTAGAGCATCACCCAAAGGAGTATTACCCTAATTATAATCTTCCAAAGGAGTATCACCCAAATGATAAGCATCTAAAGGATTATCTCCTAAATGATAAGCATCCAAAAGAAAATCACCCAAAAAAGAATAATCCGTCTTTTTTGAAGTCAATAAGAATCCCGCTGTCTTTTATTATCCCAAAGCAGTTACCATACTCAGTTTTCGATGTGCAGATAAATCCTGATGGTACTAGGAAAGCAATCAACATAGGTTTTGACGATTTAACTTTTCCATCACTACTGGTGGTCTCAGCTAAGACATTTATGAATGTTCATTATGCGGTGGCTGGCGCAATGATAGGTACTTTGATCGGTGTCATAGGACTTATGCATCTCACGTCTCGTAGAAGAATGCACGCGGGTTTACCATTTCTTAATACCGGTGCCATAATAGGATGTTTGGTTGGGTTGATGATATAGTACGCGCAGCGAAATAATTTGATTTCATTTTTACACTGTACTCAAACAATTTCACATGCTTTCCATTGATTTTGTAAAAAATATAAATGCACTCTTTAAGCTCCTGAACCGGTTGTGAATATTGCCCATTTTAAAAGATACAGTAGTTCACAGTACTTTTCGGAAGAGCTCTAAGTCATTTAAACAAGCCCTAACAACTTCACAATGATAGCCAATATGAGACCCCCTGCTACAGTATCAATTATTGCAGTAGAATGATCATTATAAAATTTGATTAATGTCTTTTCTAGACTTGGTTTCTTCACGAGACCTAGTTTCTTCAAAATGCCAAATGCTAAGAATATAGCACCAATAAGAACGGAAAAAAATGTCCAAGAATCATATTTGGCTTCGACATTGATTACCTCCTTAGTGTCATTGAGAGTTTTAAAATTTTGATAGTCGTGGTCGTTTAAAGGTATTACATACTCGACACTTATGAAAAGTGTATGGTTTCCAGGCGGTTCCGT
>DATCID010000013.1:0-48410 GCA_036507975.1 Ruminiclostridium sp. | reverse complement strand
ATTGTCTCTCCTGATTTTTCTAATCTCTTTACTGCTTCTAATTTAAACTCTGTACTATATTGAGTACCCATACATTTCATCCCTTTCACTACTTTTAGTATAGCACGAGTTCCTCATGTCTATCAAAGGGGGTATGTGTCACACCCCACCTTGATGAGGACACCATCAAACAACTTTTCGTTTCGGCGGCAAATAAGCTGCTCTCCGAAAAGGATGAAATAATCGACAATTTTAAAGCCATCAAAGCCACACTCTACGATACTGCATCACTAGAAACGGAGCAGGCTGAACTACAAAACGAGATGGAAGTCGTAGCCGAGATGATTCAGCAATGCATTAATGAGAACGCCCGTGTGGTTCTCGACCAAGAGGAATACCAGAAACGATACGATGGTTTGGCGCAGCAGTTTGAATCCGTCAAAGCTAAGCTGGAAGCGGTCACTGGACAAATAAACTACAAGGAAACTCGGCGAGCCACTATCGAAACCTTTCTCGGCACTCTCCGCAGGCAAGGTGGACTGCTGACAGATTTTGACCCGCTCCTCTGGCACAGTTTACTTGATTACATTACGGTTTACGCCAAGGACAATGTGCGTTTTACTTTCAAGGACTGTACGGAGATTCAGGCATAAGTCATCAAAACTGAAAACTCCTCATCACGAATTTGAAATCAGTGACAGGGAGTTTTTTACAGCTAAACTGGAATTTGTAGAATTCTGTTATCAAGCAAGACAGGCATCCCTGTATAACAAATACATCATCGATTGGAAACTGGATTCCATCAACCATTCAATACTCTGTATGCTTCAATTCATCGACAGAAGAACCTATGCTAGATATATTTGAATCGAGAGAATTTACTCTCAATTCAAGAGAATCTACTCTGCCCTCCAAATTATCTTGTTTCTCCTCAATATTGTTTAGACGGATATTGTATCCTCTCAATGCCATGATTGCCTCTACCATTAGTTCCTTCTCGCTTAATGCCATGAGTGCATCTTTTTCTGCTTGAATTCTTTCACTTTCTTTTCTTTCTTCTTCGTCAGCTCTTTCTCTTGCTATACGTGCACGTTCTTCCATTCGTTTTCTGTTTTCTTCTATAATATCATTTAATTTGCTTTTTAATTTTTCCAGCATAACCTTTGCTCTCCTTTTGGCTGATTTGTCATGAACAGCATTTCTTATATAAGAAGTCGCATTATTAGCGCTTGAATATAATATGCTTAACTGTATTAATCGCTCCCTTTTTTACAGCAACAAGTACCAAAGGCACAACTCCAAGAATGCTACCTGCTACGACCTTTGCAACGTTGATGTTCTTGTTTGCTTTGTCATATTCATTTCCGGTTTTTTCTTCATTCTTCTGATTGTTAAGTTTTATCATAACCTAGCGCCTCCAATAGTTGATTTCCGGTTACTTCTAGAGAGATATAATCATATTTTTTGTTTGCATATTCGATATATTGATTTTTTATTACCTCTATAAATCGGGACGGATCTGAGTACCATTCTTCGCTGAAATCCAGTTCTGGATGCAAATTACAGATAGTTCGGATTTTCTTTGCATCCATTGAATCCAAGAACTCTTCTTGATGCCTGAATATCTCTAGCATAGCCTCAGGCTCATACAGCATCAGACTTGCACATGCCATAAGTTTCTGCGACATCGCAAAGAAGCAGAAGTACTCATTAATATTGTCAACCTCATTATCCTTTTTGTTTTTATAGTTTCCAGGACTGAAAAACATTTTTTTGTAAATTTGTAGCTTGCTTGCAGGGATTTCTTCAAATTCGTTGATCTTTCTCATAAGTGCCTTCTTTATCTTTTCAGATCCAGCTGTGAGTAGCGGCATTGCCCCGTTGATATAGGCAATCTGATTCTCCCTTTTTAATGCTTTTGAAGCCAGCTCCAGCTGCAATTTTGCTCCATCGATTTCTGCAAATCGATCGTCTGTCTGTCCAACCTCAATCTTCTTGACAATATTATGTACTTCCTGTAATTCCATGGCCATTGCTACGATCTGCTGCTGCATAACCATTCTGTACATACCGTCAGATGCACCACTAAGTGCATTATCATTAGTAAAACGTTCTTTTTTCACTGTCAAATTCTGCAGAAACTCTTTGCGATTACCAACCTTGTGGGATACTGAAGCGAGCATCTTTCCGGAGTCTACCTTTTTGTTTAGCCAGTATTTCCCGGATTTTAGCCCTTTCTGAATATACTTGGGAATATCAAGAATGTACTTTTCCTCTACAACAAGAGTATCTTTTAAGTTTTTCCCCAGCTGAATACATTGTACAAATTCAGATAAGACACTATTGACCCTAGCTTTGTCTGTTTCCGTCAGATCAAGCTTAACGAATTTAATTTGTCGCTCGGAGCCAGCAGCCTCAGATATTTCATCTTGCTTTTTGATTATAAGTTCATCCATATCTTTCCCCCATAAAATTCTTATTTATCGTCTTCTCAATAATATCATGTATGTATGGCTTCGTTTATGTATTATTCTATAAAAAAACCAGACAACCCCGGCTTACTTTTTTGCACACTCCTTTTTGAGTTTGCACACCCCTTATGCACAGCATCTTTTAGGATAATTAAATTGTATCAATTTCTGCATGTTTATATCAAAAATCGTGTCTTCCATTGTAGGCTCAATAAGACCTACCATAAACTGTCTAATATGATCAGGTGTTCTGTACAAACCAATATCTTTTGTACCTCCAGTTTCAGATAAAGAAGCTTCAATTGCATCTCCAAGCAAATCTGTACTGATTAGCCTCTCTTCATCAAGGTCGGCAACTGCAGCAATAACCTCACTAAGGTTGCCACTTTGAACATTATCCGTAAAGTTCGAACGCCCAAATATCTCTTGAATGAGCACCAGCTGATCTTGCACCTTTGCACTCAGATTACCCTTTATAACCTTTTATGCTTCTATTAAAATCCTACTGTAAAATGGGAAAAAGTTTTTATTCAGTTCCTCAGTTATTTTCTTGCTATCTATTGTTTGAAGATAGTAGAACAATCTCTTTCCTTCCTCTTCTCCCTTGAAAAGCTCTCTAATTTCAGTAAATTCCTCATCCTTTTTTAATTTAACTTCAAATATACGAAGAAGCAGTAGCTCCAATATGTATTCTACCCTCTGAACTGGTGTACCAGCAGGCTGTAGTTTATTGTGTAATTTTTTTAATATTTGATTAGTTTTATCATCTGCATAATGTATTGTTGATCGACCCATAATAATTTTTCTCCTGTTTTGTTTTGCATTTTGTAAAAATAATTTTCTAGTAGCCAAGCCAGCATAGTTATAATTATACTCTCTAATATTGTATTTTTCTACATTCTCAGCTAGCTATTCATAAATTTTGAGGGGGTTGTTTTCACTATTTGGCCTTAACAATTCCGCAAAACCATATACCATTACGCAAAATAGCCTTAAATTATCAATGAGGGTGCACACCCTCAATCAAAAACTCCCTCAAACATCGTCTGAGGGAACATGGAAACGTACTCTATTAAATCTATAAAATCCTCTAAGCCTTTGATACCAGGCTATTCATTCACTATCAACACAACCGTCTCAACGTGTGTGTTGATAGAAAGATGATACTAAAACGCATTGAAATAGTATTTGCAAAAACTTACGACCCCCTTTGAAGGGGGGGCAGACTGTCCGAAAAACATATATTGGAAATATAATAAAAAACATCTTAAACCCTTGATATAACTAGTGTTATCAAGTGTTTTGTGATAAAATTGATGTATGGAAAGTAATTCATAGGTGGTGTAATTATGGGATATATAGTAGGTCAAAATAGAGGACAAGTTATGGCATTTCCAGAAATAATCGATGAATATATAAGCGGTAATAATCCAGTGCGTGTTATCGATGTTTTTATCGAAAATCTAGATTTAGAAAAAGCTGCACTTACAAAACCAACACCATTTAGAGAAGGTAGACCTGCTTACAATCCAAAGGATTTACTAAAAATATATATCTATGGTTACTTTAATAAAATTCGCTCTTCAAGAAAACTTATGATTGAATGTCGTAGGAACATTGAGTTAATGTGGCTTTTAAAAAAGCTTACTCCAGATTTTAGAACCATAGCAGATTTTAGAAAAGATAATGCTTAAGCTCTCAAGAATGTATTCAAAGCATTTGTTAAACTATGTCTAGATATGAATCTATATGCTAAAGAGCTTATTGCCATTGATGGAAGCAAGTTTAAAGCGGTTAATCCAAAAGATAAAAATTATACTGCTTCAAAGCTTAATGATCGCTTGAAATGGATAGATGAAAACATAACTGAATATATGAAAGAAATGGATAAATGTGATAAGGATGATGGAAATGGAGTAGAGTACACAAAGGAACAGTTAGAAAGCAAAATTGAAAAATTAAACACAAGGAAAGATTTATACAATCTTTATCTCCAAGAAATGAAAGAAAGTGACACTACTCAAAAATCCCTGACAGACCCTGAATCAAGACTTATGAAAAATAATGGGAAGCTTGATGTTTGCTACAATGTACAAACAGCAGTGGATAGCAAAAGTCATCTTATAGCTGATTTTATCGTTATAAGTAATTGTAACGATATGGGACTACTTGCTCCTATGGCTGAAATTGCTAAGAAAGCCATGGAAGTCGAGACTTTAGAAGTAGTTGCATATAAAGGATATAGGAATTGCTATTCTATTAGGACCTTTACCATCAAGGTAATCTCTATAAATTTTTCTCACAATTCCTGCTTCATTTTCATTTATTACAAGTCTCCCATCTTCGCCTTTATCATATCCTAGAAATTTTGTGTAGTTTATTGAAACTTTACCTTGTTCAAATTTTCGCCTAATTCCCCAGGTAGAATTTTCTGAAATACTTCTACTTTCGTCTTGTATTGTGTTAACTCAGGTATAGCTACCACTGACTTTTCTACAATAGATTCTGCATTTGTAATATTATTATCTTCAGCATAATTTATCCAAGATGTTTGCCCCACTACATAATGGTCAGATTGCTTTTTGAGTTTAGGTCGAAGCTGATAGACTCTGTTAGATATTAGAAGTTTTGTTAAATAAAATGCTTGTACATAGGAATTTTCTGGGCCTCAGAGGTATTTGGCGTACTACAATGTGCGAGCCACTCTCCATCGGATATTTAGGACTAAGTGGAAGTATTATTATCCCTACTGTGGGTCATTCCAATCAATTCCTCACGAATTGATTTAGAGCCAAAAGTTTCTCGCTCATGCCTGGTACTAATAGTTGTATTAACTAGGTACAGTCTTGGCGCTATTGCTCAAGTCGCTTTCCATTTTATAACCACAGAAGTAACGTACCTTAAATAATGAATATCTAGTTTTCAAAGAACAATTAGGGATAAAAAAATCCCCTTCACTTTATATGCCGAAAAAATGAAGGGATGTCCACTATTAATTTATAATTTTTATATTTTTATAATTTTCTTTGAATACTTTATTTTCCATCATCTAATGTGAGTTCTGATATTGTCAAACGTAATTGATAATTGATCTCGTTTCAAGAATGACTGTGGAGGGGTGCGCATTCCAACTGCTTTTTGATGCGTCCTCGATAAAAGAACTTGGTCTGGAATTCTACAACTGGTGAAATGAGGCTTTGCGCGGTGTTGCTAGGGCGGAAATGGCGACTGTTTTTCCTCAGGAATATGAAAGTAAAAACTTCTTGTTGATCCATATGTGTATTTGCTTAATAATAGGCCTTTATGCAAAAAAATCAGGGCTTTTCAAGAGCTAAGTCGCAAAGTTTGTGATGCCTTTGTGTGCTCATTGAAAAGCCCTGAAAATTGAGTGCTTATAATTGTATTATCATTTCAAATATCCATCTTGAATCAGCGAAGATTATTTTTTCTTGGCGGCAAGGAAAGCATCAACCTGCTTCTGCATCTCCTTGGTGATTGCATCCGTGCCTGCGGCATTTTCATCGGATTTCAATTTCTTGATGGCGGTATCCGCATCGCCGGCGAGACCGACTGTAATCATTTTATCTGCATCGCCAAATATCTGGTCTCTCTGCGCAACCTGTGTGTTGACATTTGTCACATCAAAATTGAAACCGTCAATCGGGGATGCGACGTTTGATTTGCTTGATTTGACAAAGTCAGCTTCTTTTGTCCAAAAACCAGAGGAATACGTCGAATCCGAGCGCATAAACGCGGGTTTCCAAAATGCCCAGCGGCCGCCCCAATCCATATAGTTAGAGGTAGAAGAGTTCATACCGGTGGGATAATCCGCCGCATCGCCATTAAGTTGATATGTTTTTCCTTGAATACCATAAAGCAAGAGGTCATACAATTTTTTGTCCGTTTGCACCTGATTCAGGAACATCAGTGTCCTCTCTGGGTTTTTCGAAGTCTTGCTGATGGCGACAACGTTTGCGAGAGGTGTTCTTGTAGGGAAGAAATTATCTGGGTACATCAAAGAAGATGCGAAGGATGCACCTTTGTCTGTCCATGCACGTGAGTCAGTGGCCTCTTCATGTGAGCCAACCTTGGAGATCAGGTCGCCCTGATTGATATACAAGTTATGATCCGTCTTGTCGGTAAGTACGTCCTTCCAGATCATGCCCTCATCCTGCCACTTCTTTGCATACTCAGCTTCCTGCTTGTAAGCTGCAGTTTGTTCATAGGGAACGACTTTGCAGGTCGGATCGGATAGATCAATAACATAATAGTGCGCAATCTCCTGAAGATTGTATTCCGCTTCAAATTCAGGATGAATAGCAGCCTCTATAATCTTTTTATTAGGAAGAGCAGCCTTTAGCTTTGTCAGCGCTTGATCTAGATCCTGTACTGTCTTGACCGAATCTGTCGGGATATTGACCCCTGCCTTTTCAGCAAGATCTTTTCTCCACATGAATATTGGCCTCTCGGTCATTGACATAGTCCACGGCAGGCAATCAATGTTGCCGTTGTACGTAGCGGCTGCCAAAGCATTGGTTCCACTATACGCTTTATACAGGTCGGGTGCGTATTTTGGTAAAAGTGTGTTAAGTGGAAGGTAGGCGTTCTTGGAAGCCATCTGATAATATGAAAGCCAGTCACCGTCAAAGTTCAAGTCCCACTGGTCCCCGGAAGCAGCCATTATTGTCAGCTTTTGCGCATAATCAGTACCGGCTATCCACTCAATGTTGAACTTGACGTTCAGTTTGCTCTTGTATTCCTTTGCAATTTCGTTCCATACTTCGTCTGTAGCCGCTTTTTTTCCATCGAAAAGAACGAACTTCAGAGTTACCGGTGTCGCCGTACTCTGTTTGCTCGTAGCATTCTGGCTTTTACTGGAGCATCCAGTTAACATACCAATTGCCATAATGGCTACAAGGGCGGCAGAAAAAACTTTCAAGGTCTTTTTTCTCATTATTATATCTCCCCTTTTTAATTTGGAGCGCTTTAGGCTCTCCTTTATTTGCTTTCAGAAGAATAGAATGTAATAATTTTGTGTATCTCCTGGAGAATCAACGAAATTTAAAAAACTTTTAGCCCTTTACCGCACCAATCATGATGCCCTTCACAAAGTACTTCTGCACAAACGGATAGAGCAGAATAATGGGTCCTGTCGTGATAATGACCATCGCCATCTGAACGCCTTGAGTTGGTACCTGACTGAGCATTTTCTGTGTTTCGGGGCTTGCGTTCGTCGACTGAAGGAATTGTATATTTGCGGTAATTGTTCTCAGCAGCAACTGGAGAGGCTGCAAATTGTTATTATCCGTCAGCATGAGCCCCAACCACCAATCGTTCCAAAATGCAAGAGCAGAGAAAAGGACAACAGTAGCGAGTACCGGAGTGGCCAGGTGCATATAAATTTTCCTGAAAATCAGGAAATCGCTCGCACCGTCCATGGTGGCCGATTCGTACATTTCTTCGGGAACTGAGTTAAAATAGTTACGGATAAGAAATATGTACCATGCGCTCACAACGTAGGGAAGAATCAAAGCAAAAATTGTATTTTTAAGCTGGAGATAATGCACGCAGATGATGTACCATGGCACCATACCGCCACTGAAAAGCATCGTGATCAGCACATAGATGTTCATGAACCTCTTGAATTTTACTTTTTTGCGGGAAAGCACAAAACCCATCATCGAGTTGACCACTAACGAGAGAATCGTGCCAACTACTGTGACAGTGATCGTGATCTTGTATGAGTTGGCAATGGAACCGATATTAGCCAGTAAAATTGAATAGGCTGCCGCTGTAAAATGTCGAGGAACAATGCTAAAACCGTATTTCATTGTATCGACAGAGGTGCTGAAAGATCCGCTGATCATAATTAAAAACGGATACAGGCATACAAATGAAAAAAGCATAATAAATAGGTAAATAAAAAAAAGTGATATAGAAAAAGAAAATTTTCTTTTGGATGTAGTCATTGTCATCTCTCCTTTCTTAAAATAATGAGGATTCTTTATCATATTTGTTTGCCAGTTTATTGCAAACGAGAACCATTACAAAGGAAACTACAGACTGGAAGAAGCCTGTCGCGGAAGAAATTCCGATATCGCCGGTCTGTCTAAGTGCCCGGAAAATATATGTATCAAGAACATCGGTTGTCTTATACAACGTAGGCATATCGCCTATGACATTGTAAAATAGACCGAAATCAGCATTCATGATCCTCCCTACAGCTAAAAGTGTTAGGATAATGACGGTTGGCATCAACAAAGGAAGGCTAATATACCTCATTTGTCCCCATCTTGTGGCTCCATCGATTTCCGCTGCCTCATAATAAGAGGGATCAATTCCACTGATGGTCGCCAGATAAACAACAGCGCTATATCCTGCGCCTTTCCATATGGTAACTATTACCAAAATGCTGGGCCAATATTGTGGAGACATATAAAAATTTATTCTTTTTAGTCCCACTAAAGTGAGTAAATGATTAATGATGCCGGTGTCGAAGCTAAAAAGACTGGTAACAAAAATGCCAACAACCACCATAGAAATAAAGTAAGGTAGAAATGTAATCGATTGTGTAATCCGTTTGAAAGATTTGTTTTTTATTTCATTAAATAACAATGTTATAAAAAGTGCAAATATAGTACCTATAATAATAAATAGAAAATTTAGAAAAAGCGTGTTCCGTATTGCAAAAAGAGCCTGAGAGTTATGTTGAAAAAGAATTTTGAAATTTGCATAAAATGGTTTCATCCAAGGGCTACCTAAAATTCCCTTTGAAAAATCGAATTGTTTAAAAGCTATCAAGAGGCCAAACATTGGTAGGTAAGAAAACATGAACAACAAAATCATGGCTGGCAGTGCCATAATATAAAGCTGTTTACTCCCTTTTATTTGGTTCCATGTGCTGTTTGCTTTTTTATGGTGCTCTTTCCGATCCGGCTGCTGATTTATTTGGCTGCTTTTTTTCAATACTTGCGAGTTCATCTTCATTGTAATACCTCCTATTGCTTATTTGACATATTGTATTATTTCACAGTATTAAGCTATATTATACGACGAGTATCTATTTTGCTAATCTGTTAAGCTGAAAAATATCTTAATATTCCAGAAATATCACTAGTAAAAACGAAAATCATATTATTTCGCAACATATTCACTAATTCTCCTTAAATATTTATAATAAACTGTATTTGTATCTATATGTATAGCTTATATATCTTTTAATAATTTGTCAATACATTTGTAATCGTAATCATTTTTAATTATTGCTTATATCTAAATGATATATCATTAATACCATATTTAATGACTAATCTGCTTTAAAACAAAATTTAATTAAATATTTATACTAGTTTCTTTGTACTAAACCCTTCTATTATCTCAGTATCGAGTAAAATTTTTTTATTTTCATTTGCGCCGTTTATTTTATTAATTAACAATTCTGTAGCAAGATCTCCCATCTTACTTTGCTGCTGTCTCACATGAGTTATGCCATAATTATCAATACAATTGTTCGGATTAGATGGACCATCAAAGCTTATAATTGATATATCGTTAGGTACATTCTTCCCGATAGAAGTTATTGCGTTAAGTGCAAGAATACCCAAATCATATTCTAAAGCGAAAACAGATGTTATATTTTTATTCTCTAAAAGAAAATTTTTAATAAATTCAGACTGTTCCTCAATTTTATCTTTATTAGATATTATGCTTTCTATCCATAAAGTTTTATCAGGTATAATATTGTGCTTAGCATAACTTCTTTCTACACCCTTCAATCTATCGTCAATTGATGAGGTGTCTTTTGGTAATGAGGTTATTATGCATGTCTTTCTATGTCCTAGATTCAACAGATAATCCATAGCACATTCTCCGGCCTTAACATTATCTGAGCAAACAACAGAGCTTTGAACACCTCTCAATTCTCTGTCAATAAAGACAATTGGAAACCCATCTAAAATTAATCTTAATATCTTTGAACTATAATATACTCCGTGAACAGGTTCAATTATTAATCCTTGAACTCCAAGTTCAAGGAGTTCATCAATTGCTCTATCCTCTTCAGTTATTATGTCAAGGCTCCTACGAGGAATAATGAAGTATCCATTCTTCAAAGAAGCTGTCTCTATGCCATTGAAAATTCCAATTCCATATGCAGATGTAATATTATTAAAAATAACGCCAATGAACTTTCCTTTCATAATATGTAAATTCTTATTAGCTTCTTTCTGTGCATTCTGATTTACAAATGTTCCCTTTCCCCTCATTCTTGAAATATAACCATCTAACGCCAACTTTTCTAATGCTTTTTTAACTGTTATCCTACTGACTTCAAATTGTTTAGTGAGTTCTTTTTCTGAAGGGATTGTGCCCCCACTTATAAATTTTCCACTCTCAATATCTTTTAATAAGTCGTTGTATACTTGTAAATATAATGGTTCTTCATTATTTAACATTAATCTTCCTCCTTATTTGATATACATGATATATCATTATATATTTAATGCTAATACTTTGCAATATATATAATTAAAGTTGTAATGACAATATAAAATGTCTAAGATTTCGAAAAGAATATAATGTTATGTTATAATCTTGTATTTATTCTTCTTTTTTATGTATAATAGAATTAGGTTATCTATTGTTATAATAAAGGAGATGGACACATGTATAAAAACAAAATTTTGTCAAAATATAAAAATAAAGAGTTATCCATAGAAGTTAGAATAAAAGATCTGATGGAGAAAATGACGTTGAATGAAAAAGTAAGACAGCTTGACCAATATATTGGAACATCTTTAGTAGATAAAATTCATCCAATGCAAAATACTGCTATGGCAGCTGATGCAAAGGTGAGAGTCGATAAACTGAAAGAAATTATAGGAGATGATGGCGTAGGCTGTATTCACGATTTATATGGATATGCTAATGTAAATAATGAAATTCAAAGATATTGTATTAATAATACCAGACTTGGTATTCCAGTGCTTTTTAGTGAGGAGGCACTTCATGGGTTAGCAAGACCAGGATGTACTGTGTTTCCACATGCTATTTCTCAGGCAGCTTCTTTTGATGAAGGTATAGTTGAAAAAATTGGTAAAGCTATTGCATCAGAAACAAAAAGTTTCGGAATATGTGAAACCTTTGGACCAGTCTTAGATTTGGCAAGAGAGCCAAGATGGGGAAGAACGGAAGAAAGCTACGGAGAAGATACCTATTTGTGTAGCCGTATGGGAGTGGCTATGATTAAAGGTCTGCAAGGAAATAATATAAGTGATAAAGACAGCATCATCGCTGAGCCAAAACATTTTGCGGTACATGGTATTCCTGAAGGAGGCTTAAATACATCTCATACTTCTATTGGACAACGTGAAATGTTAAGCTGTCATCTCCCAGTATTTGAAGCTGCTTTCGTCGAGGGCGGGGCAGTTAATGCAATGTGCTCTTATAATGCTATTGATGGGGAGCCCTGTTCTTCAAATTATGAACTTCTTACTGAAACTCTCCGCGAGAAATGGGGAATGCCAGGTTTTGTAAGATCTGACCTTGGAGCAATAGCAAGACTTCATAACAAGCATAAAACTGCGGCTACAGAAAAAGATGCAATAAAGCAAGCACTTCTCGGCGGAACAGATATGCAGTATTACGATTTCTCTCATAAAGTTTATCAAGAAGCTATTATTGAGCTGTTTAGAGATAAAGTCATAAGTATTGAAACAATAAATCAGGCTGTAAAACGAGTGCTCAGGGTGAAATTTATGCTTGGTTTGTTTGAGAAACCTTATACTGATGAATCTTTAAGCAAATCAGCCGTAAGATGTAGCAAACATCAGGAGCTTGCACTCATGGCAGGACTTGAGGCTATTTGTCTTTTAAAAAATAAGAACAGTATTCTTCCACTAAGTAAAGATATTAAAAATATTGCAGTAATTGGACCAAGTGCTAATACGGCAAGGCTAGGGGATTACACTCCGTATATAGAAGGCTTTAAGCCTATTACAGTTCTGCAAGGGATTAAGGATATTGTTTCAAAGGATACATGTGTTAAATATGCAAAAGGGACAGGAATTCTAGAAGATGAACTTGAATGTATATCTGGAGAATATTTAAGAAGTGATGATGGATCTAGTGGTCTTAAGGGTGAATATTTTAATAATTCAGATTTTATTGGAGAGCCAATAATTACTCGTATTGATCAGCAGATAAATTTTAACTGGATAATTTCAAAGCCTGATGAAATGATAATGGAGCAGGGTTTTACAGTAAGATGGAAAGGTAAACTTATACCTAAACGAAGTTGCAAAGGTCTTATTGGTACTATGAGTGGTGACAGTATGAGACTTTGGATTAATGATACATTAGTTATAGATGGTTGGGGCCAAACCTCAACTGCAAATAAAAGTGTAGCTTTTAGCCTGGAAGAGAATATTGAATATGACATTAAACTTGAATATTGTAAGGATAATAATGGAGCACAGGTTATATTAGGTTGGAATTTAGGTAATGAGGATATTGATTATGCTGTCAAGCTTGCTAAAGAGGCAGATGTTGCTATAGTTGCACTAGGAGATTCACAAAGGACTTGCGGAGAGGGAGTTGACCGTACAGAATTAAATTTCCCCGGTAAGCAGCTTGAACTATTAAAAGCGGTACATGCTACAGGTACACCTGTGATTCTTGTACTGCAAAATGGTAGAGCTATGACAATAAAGTGGGAGAATGAAAATGTTGCTGCTATTATTGAGGCTTGGTATACAGGGGAAAACGGAGGAAAGGCCATAGCTGAAGTTATTTTTGGAGATTATAATCCGGCAGGCAGGTTACCTGTATCCTTTCCAAAGTCTCTTGGTCAAATCCCTGTTTATTATAGTAGAATGAGAGGCGGAAGTAATAATTATGTAGAAGAAGATAATAAAGCCCTATTTGCCTTTGGATATGGTCTAAGTTATACTACTTTTTCCTATACTAATCTTGAAATTTCACCCGAAAGCATTGAACCTGGAGATAAGATAAAAGTATCTTTTGATGTTATGAATACAGGAAGCTTTGTTGGAGATGAGGTAGTTCAACTCTATATATCAGATTTATATAGTTCAATGGTGAGGCCTGAAAAAGAACTTAGAAAATTTAAAAGAATTCATTTAAAGGTTGCTGAAAAGATAAGAGTGTCTTTTATGCTTTGCTCAGATGATATGCGGTTATTAGACAAAGAGCTAAAATGGGTAGTTGAAAAGGGTGCCTTTAAAATCATTATCGGGTCTAGCTCAGATAAAGAAGAGCTTAGTGCTCAGTTTAATGTTTTATAAATAATATCAAATGCCTCAGTTACTTATGAAACAAAACCTATAATAAAAAACTTATGATATAAAAGAATAAATCTTGTTGATAGGAGATTACTAATTATGTTAAATGATAAACAGACAGAGCGAATGCTAAGTAAACTAGTTCGATTAGAGAAGACATTAGAACCATATATATTTACAAATATAGGTGATGTTGCAGTAAAAAGGTTTGAAACATTAGATCAATATCATAACGTTCCACAACAGGATCAAGATTACATTCGAACAAATATAGGAGATAAATGGGGCAGCGAGGGTTCTTATTGCTGGTTTAGAGGAAAAGTTTATATTCCTGATGAATATAAAGGACAAAACATATATGTTAGACCTAACGTTGGGGGATATGAGGCAATGTTATGGGTTAATGGAGTACCCTGTGGGACCTTTGCAACTAAAATAGTACAAACAGGACATGGAAATCATTATTGTGATTTACTTGTTAAAGCTGCCCAGTCATATAAGGAAATAGATTTAGCTATTGAGTTTTATGCTGGGCATTATATAATTGGAACTCAGCCTTTTGAAACAAATATTAAGTCTGATTTTAGATATACCTTTGATAGCATCAATCTCTGTATAAAAAATCAGGATATTGCTGATTTTATTTTTGATTTGCGAACTTTGAATCAGATGGCAAATAAGCTTGATAAATTGAGTTTTAGACGTGCAGATATAATAAACAATTTGGTAGAAGTACATAAAGTAGTTTATTATGCAGTTGAGGATACTGAGGAAGAAATTTGGCGTCCTGCACTTTTAAAAGCTAGGGGGATAATGAAGCCAATTTTAGAGGCTAAGAATTCTGCTTCAGCTCCATCTGCAGGAATTGTTGGGCACTCTCACATGGATACAGCATGGCTTTGGCATATACCTGAAACAGTCAAAAAATGTGCACGTACTTTTTCAAATGAAATAAGTCTTATGGATCAGTATCCAGAATATAAATTCATACAAAGTTCGTCCTATCACAGTGAAATGATAAGAAAGAACTACCCAGGATTGTTCGCAAAAATTAAGGAGAAAGTAGCAGAGGGACGATATGAGCCAAATGGAGCCGTATGGGTTGAATGTGATTGCAACATACCTTCAGGGGAATCCATGATTAGACAATTCTTGTGGGGTCAGCGATATACTCAAAAACATTTTAATTATACTTCTAATTGTTTCTGGCTGCCAGATACTTTTGGTTATAGCGCTGCTATTCCTCAAATTATGAAGGGTTGCATGGTTGACTACTTCTTAACTACGAAAATATCATGGAATGATACTAATAAATTCCCATATGATACTTTCTATTGGAAGGGTATAGACGATACTCCTGTTTTTACGCATTTTAACACTACTCACTGTTGGCCTGACCCCAAAACATTACTAGAACAGATTGATGGAAGAGACAGTGAAAATTATATTCAAAATAAACAGGTCGTGAAGAAACGGTTAATGGCCTATGGATATGGAGATGGAGGCGGTGGCCCACAATTCGAAATGATTGAAATGGCAAGGCGAGTGAAGGATTTAGAAGGCTGCCCGAAAGCTGAACATGTGAATGTAGGGAAGTTTATGAAGGAGCTGGAAAAAGAAGCTATAGATCCACCTGTATTTAAAGGTGAATTGTATTTGGAGCTTCATCGAGGTACTTTAACTAATCAACACGTTATAAAGCATAATAATCGTAAAGCTGAATTTGCACTAAGAGATCTTGAGTTTCTTACAGTACAGAGAGCTGTAAATGAAGAAAAAGCTGCAGAAGATAGAGATATAAGACCCTTAATGGAGACTCTTCTTGTTAATCAGTTTCATGATATTTTGCCAGGTACATGTATTGCAAGAGTAAACGATCAGTGTTATAGCGAAATGAATTCGCTGCTTTTGAAGGCAAAGACTTTAACTGATGATATTATTCTTACGGAAGACGATAAAAATTGTATAACTGTAATAAATACCCTTCCTTTTGAAAGAGAAGAAATTATTTATATTGATGGCTTTTTAGAAAGTATTCCTGCTAATAATAACTTGCTGGTACAAAAAGTTGAAGATATTCACGGAAACGAAAAACTTTGTCTTGGGCAGGTAAAATTACCATCCTTGGGTGGAGCTATCATTGAGCTAAAACCGTTAATAGAAGTAATTACGCCGGAGACCTCTCCTTTTTCTTATTGCCAGAATATATTGACTACTCCGTTTGCCAAGATTACATTTGCTGAAGATGGAACTATAGTTTCATTTCTGGATACAAGAGTTAATCGTGAGCTTCGAGGCAAAGGACTTCCATTAAATAGTTTTATTATGGCTGAGGATGTACCAGCATCATGGGATAGCTGGGATTTAGATGCAGACTGTCAGATGAAGTTCATTCCTTGTTCAAAACTTATAAATAGAAGAGTTGTTTCAGATGGTAGCATACAGTACAGAATCAGAAGTACATATGCTATATCGGATAAATCACAGATAGTTCAGGATATGGTGTTTTATTCAACCACTCCTAGAGTTGATTTTGAGACTATTATAGATTGGAAGGATAAACATCGTTTCCTTAAGGTCGATTTTAATACTACTGTTATGAGTAACACTGCCAGACACGAAATTCAATTTGGCCATACCCAAAAACCAACTATAAGGAATAATAGCTTAGAGCAAGCTATGTTTGAAGTAGTAAATCACAAGTTTACTGATTTATCAGAGACAAGATTTGGAGTATCTATTCTTAATGATTGTAAGTATGGTATTTCAGTAGAGGGAACAGATATACGTTTATCCCTTCACAAGGGTGGATGTAGGCCAGATCCTCGTGGAGATGAGGGAGTTCATGAATGTGTCTATTCCTTCTTGCCTCACATAGGCGATTTTAGTTCTGAAAATGTTGTAAAACCTGCTTATTGTTTAAATGTTATGCCTATTATAAAACCAGGTAGGGGTAACTATGAATCTTTTGCAAAAGTAAGTGAAAACAATATAATTATTGAAAGTATAAAACCATGCGAGGATAATCAGAAAGCTTTCATTATGAGATTATATGAAGCAGAAGGTACATTTACTCATTCAGAAATTAAACTGGGAATTGAATATAAATCTGCTGAAATTACTAATATGCTTGAGGAAACCTTAGAAGTACTCCCAGGTAAGCCCGAAATTCAATTGATCTTTAAACCCTTTGAAATTAAAACAATAAAGATTATATATTAAAAATATAAGGCAGGTGTAATAATGTCAAATGTTAAAATTAGAGATGTAAGAGTAATATTAACGGCGCCCCAGGGAATAAATCTTATTGTTGTAAAAGTTGAAACAACTGAGCAAGGACTCTATGGACTAGGATGTGCTACCTTTGCGTATAGGGAAAAAGCTGTTGCTTGTATGGTGGAGGAGTATTTGGGGTCTGTGTAGTAACGGAGCGAAAAATCGGAGTTGTATACTTTAATTTACCAATTTAATCTGAGTTCATTGCACTTGGAATCACCTTAAATAAAACAGTTCTTCATATCAGCTTTATTTCCTAAATTAGGGAATATTTCATACACCATATTTTTCAATTGTTTCCTTTGCTTTTTTTCTTTCCACATATAAATTTATTATTATTCTAAGCCCTATGGCTCATGATGACTTTAGCTGTTCTCTAATTATAATCCCAATAGGTTAATATAGGGAGTAAGCATTAAAACGTGGGAATTATACTCTAAGCTCTGCTGTTATTGGCAAGTAATGATTCAAATTATTGACCAATATTCATTCCCTAACCAATGAGAGATTACATTATATGATAAAATTTAAATCCACTTGCAAAGTGTAAAGTTTATGGAGGTATAAAATGAATGTTAAAGGTAATAAGGCCAAAAATTATCCACTTAGAACTGCACAGAGTGATTTTGAAAAAGCAGGAAAATAACTGCTAACCAGGATATAATTGTTAATAATATTATACTATCAAAGAATATATTGAGATAAATTCGATTAAGAAGGAAAAATAATAAATTATCCGTATTCTCAGAGAGGATACGGATAAAAAGGGCACATAAAGTGCTCTGGAGATTATGTAATTGACTTAGAAAACATACCCAACGCAATAGATATGAGTATCTCAATACTTACGAAACAAGAAAAATCCACATAATGGATATCATTTCCAGAATGTGGCTCATTTTTACACGTATGTCGGCTATACCCCAATTAGATAAGATGGTATAAGTGGTCAGATTGCTTTTCAAGGAGTTAAAATTTTTTCATAAATATGCAAATAATTTATATTGCTCATGGGGGTTTTGATGCCGCTTACTTTTATAGAGTATTTAAAAAGTATTTTGGTGTAACTCCTCGAGAAACTAAATAGAACTTAACATCAATAAAGTGCGATAAGGAAAGCTAATATACTTAAATGACTTTAATATATCACAAGGTGGATAATTCCTTCTTTTTTTATTTAATTGTCAATGAATAAATCTATGTTAATTCAATCTCCATATTAAATTTCAATGTTTTACCAGCGGTAAGTACAAATAACTTATTATTCTCTTCTGCTATATTTATTCCGTCATAAAATCCGTTTGAAGGCTCTAAGGCACAATTATAATCGCCTCTAAATCCCCCTTCAGTAACCCAAAATCCTAAATAGGGAAAGATATTCTTATCAAAATATAATTTATAAGTTAGGTCTTTATGGGGATAATAAATTCCACATTCTCCTTTTGTTAAACCACCATAAATATAATATTTTTCGCACTTTTTAGCGCTTTTAGAATAAATTCTATTTAAACAATACTTTTCACCGCTGAGGTCTTTAGATATAGGATATGAATGTATTTTATTAAGGCTTCCAAGACAGCTGCTATTAGTAACATTTATCACCTTGCAAGTATTTTCAGGAAATAAAAGTATCATTTCCTCATCACAATTCACAAGATAGTGAGCTGTCCATATACATGGAAGATCTGATTCACCTGTATTTATTATTTCATATTCAATTTTAATCCTATCATCCTTTAAAGAAATACTTTTCTTATAATAATAAGATAAAATTGAACTATTAAAATATAGTTCAATTTTCCCATCTTTTATCATGTAAGATAACCTGGCACTCCAAATTTCGCCGTGATTAGGATACTTCACATCTAGATTGTCCACTTTTACCATAGATGCATTTATTGAAGGAAAAGCATCATCAAAACCAGAAGCATCAAAACTTCCAAAATCAGAATATACTTTAACTTCTTTGTACTTGTCTTCCTTGTTTTGAAAAACCAGTTCAAAATCTTTAACCTTTGAATAAAGGGAGGCAACTTTGCCTCCTAATTTTGGAAGTATTATTACTCTCAATTGTTCATTTTCTAATTTGATTGCCTCCTCTCCTTTAAATTCTGTTTTAAATATCATATTATATACCTCTGAAAAAATTAAACATTAGATTGACATGTGTGACTACGCCTAAATGATTTATGTCCAAATTTAATACCTCATTGAATTCCTTTTGAGCCTGTTTTAGATTTCCGAGGCCTATATTCCCTAGCCCAATTAGGAACCTACAGTGAACTACATTCTTCTTATTTAAATCTTCTTCAAATATCAAGAAATCAGGAAGTGAAACTGCAAAATAATCAATACTTACCTTATCAAATATATGCTTTTCACCATAGCTTATAAGTTTATTAAATCTAGATTTTGCTTTTTCATTCTCTCCCAGCTTTAAGAACGCAAGACCTTGGTAAAATATCATATCTGCTGGTTGATCATTATAAAACATCATGCCTGCTGGTTCGTCGAGTCCAACAGAGGCCTTTTTGAAGTATTCCTTAGCAGTTTCAACCTCTTCAAGTCCTTCATAAGCACATCCGAGAAAATAATTAGCATTGTTTTCTTGAGCTCCAGGAAGCTTTCCCTCACCAAGATTGTGAGGATAACTAAAGCTATCTTTGAATAACTTTATAGCGTTCTTATAATTTTTAGCTAGTAACGCTTTTTTGCCTAATTCAATATTGCAATACAAGTATTGAGCCGGTACTTTTCCTTCTCCACCTTCCCAAGGATGAAAATTTCTATTTAAGATAAGCTCCTGAGCCTTCTCATAGCTTCCTAGGAAATTAAACAAGGTAATGTATTCAAGAAGAAGATCATCCCTTTGCTTTACTAATTCTAGATTTGCCTCAAAATTAGCAAGTCTTTCTGAATGATTTGCCCCCAACTTCTTATATAACTGATCTAATTCTAAAAATATTCTGGCATCATTTCCATTTAATTTAAAGGCGGTTTCTAGGGAAAGTTTTGCTTTTTCAGGATTCTTTAATTTATTGTAATAAGCTAACGCCAAATTTCGATGTACTGTAGGGAATGACTCATCAATCTCTCTAGATTTTTCAAAGCATTCTATAGCTGCAACATATTGCTTTCTGTCATACCACAAGTTTCCTAGATAATAAAAGGCTTTTGAATCCTTTGTGCTTAGCTTTTGAACCGCTTGAAGCACCATAATATCTTCTAATCTATTTGGGAAACAATAATCCGAGCAGGCAGTTCCTCCAAGTTCATAACTCTTCAAAGCCTCTCCCCTATTTCCTAATTTTTCATAATAGTATCCCATATAATAATGTACCATTGGGCTAATCTCATCTAATCCAGATATTCTTAAAAGCATGCCAATGGCATCCTCATAAAAACCTGCACTAGCATAGTCTAAAGATATTTCAATATAGCTACTTGCATTATTTCTCATGAGCTTCTTTAATTCTGTTAAAATAACTTCTGCTTCATGATCCTTTTTTTGTGCTTTTGCTATAAGGTATAACTCATTTCTAGAAGTAAAATCAAGTACATCTATTACTAAGGTTTCATTACATAGTTTTCTAGCTTCTTCCCATCTACTTAACTTTCGAAGTATTGTTGATTTTAGACCCCTAGCTTTATAGTTATGATAATTTCTAATTATAGATTTTTGAGCTAGATCTAAGCCTTCTATAAAATCATTTTTAAGAGTTGCTATTGTAGCTAAGGAATAATAACCCATGCCCTGAAATGCAGCATTCCAAACTGACTTGTAAAAAGCATCAAAAGCTTCTTCGTAACGTTCCTGCATTTTTAAAGATAAACCTAGGTTATAGTAAGCCTCACCATCATACGGATTGGTGTTATGCTTAGTTATTCTTTTTATAGCTGATCTAAAATAGGATTCACTACTCTTAAATAAACCGCGCCTAAATAATAGACTTCCATAAGCATTATTAATTCTTATATCCTCATAATCTCTCTTTAACCCTTCAAGATAATAATCTTCTGCCTCATAGGTTGCATGTCTGTACTGCTCGATATGAAGACCGGCAAGATAGAGCTCTTCTAGTGTTTTAATTTCTTTTGGTAATAATGCTGCTTTTGCAGCTTCAGGAATTGGTTCAGTTTTTTTAACCTCAGGTTTATAAAATATTAATTGTTTACCCTTGTTATCCTCTACAGTTAACCTTAGATTACTTTGGATTTCTTCCTTATTAATCTCCGCAAAACCTTTGAAAGTATTAACTGGAGAAATATCTACACACTCTTTTATATAGCTTTTACTAAAACCTTTTAATTCAATTTTTGCCCCTTGTAAACTAGAAGTAGCGTAAACAGATACTTCAGCCCTACCTCCTGAGATCTCTAAATTTACCGCAACATCAATGTTAGCGTTCTTAACAATCCCTGCATTTTTGTAAGGCATAAAATACTGTGTAAAAGTTTTCTCCTCGTAAGGCATCATCCAAGTAAAATCTGGTTGATTATCAGTGAAGACCCCTGTCATTAATTCTATGTATGGACCATCTTCATCCGTAAGATTTCTATCCCACGCCTTACCAAAATCTCCATTTCCCCAAGTCCATTGTTTCTTACCAGGAGAAACATGATGATCTGCTACATGTAAAATGCCTGCATTTTTTCCATGGTCATATCCACCAACAAAATTATAATCTGAATGAAACGCCATATAAGATGTTGGAACTGGTATATTTTTATATCTAGATATATCTACCCCTGCAGAGTAATCCATCTTATAATATGTTCCTGTAGCTATTGGAAACTTCGATACATCCCTTTTCCCATGATCAAATACAGCATGTACATCTGGTGGGAAAACTGATTGAGTATTGTCATTTACAGCTACTGCTGGATTGGCCCACCACAAAAAAGTTTGAGGTACTGAGGTTCTATTGTATAATTGTGCTTTTATTTCAATATAAGCTTTTCCTGGGTACAAAGTAAATCCAGCCATACCCTTGGTTCTAAACATCTCCTCTATTTCACTAACCCATACCGTTTTACTTCCATCAGCGTTTTCTACCAATTTATAATCTACAGGATCAAAGGTACTTGGTCTGTGATGTTGAGGCCAATTAAATTCAATGCCACCAGAAACCCAAGGCCCAGCAAGTCCAACTAATGCTGGCTTTATAACCTGATTATAATATACAAAATCATAGTTATTAGTTTTATCAAGTGCTCTTTGAATTTTTCCGCCTATTTCAGGTAATATCATTATTTGAAGGTATTCATTTTCTATAAATACTGCTCTGTACTTTTTATCAATTTTCTCATCATATATTTTATCAACCACTGCATGTGGATAAACCTTTCCACTGCTTCCTTGATAAACTCTTTTTTCAAGAAACATTGGATTCTTGTCTGGAGCGCCGGTTGGATAGGTAGGAATTATTATATCTTGCTCCCACATTTTTACGTCAAAGTTTTCTTCCTTCATATATTTACACTCCTTACTTAATCTTAGATTGCTGTAACCATAGGTATATTATATAATTAGTCTATACTAAGTTCATTACTAATAATTGCTAACTAGTTTATAAATCTTGCTCAATCTATGGAGGATACTAATAATGTATATATCAGAAAAAGGAGTTCTTAAAAATTCCCATACTTTTTTCCATACGCCAAGTAATATGGCTAAGAGTATGTTCTTTTATTTAAAAGTCGCAGGTCATTTTTTTTGTTCTACAGGATATTCTGTGAATAGAAATGACTACAGTAGTTTTCTTTTAATGTATATAAAAAAAGGTTCAGGCTCCATTCTACTTGACAACAAAACCTATGTTGCTAAGGAAAATGATGTTATTTTAATAGATTGCCATAAACCACATATGTATTCCTCAGATAACTTTGAAATTCTATGGATTCACTTTGATGGTTCTATGAGTAAGCAATACTTTGAATTGCTTTATGACCGATATGGTTGTGTTTTTCCTTTGAAAACATCAACTATTATTCCTAATTACCTGAATATTATTTTTGAGGAATTTAAAAAAGATATAATACCTAATGAACCCTTGGTTTCCTGCTACATACAAAGAATGCTTACAGAGCTTATTTTAATTTCCACTGATACAAGAAATGAGGATATTGATAAGGTTAGTCCGGTGGCTAGAGTTATTAGTTTTATCCAAGATAATTATAAAAACAAATTAACCCTTGAAGAATTATCTTCAAAGGTTAATCTAAGTCCCTATTATTTCAGTCGTATGTTTAAAAAGGAAGTCGGCTACTCTCCTTATGAGTTTATAATAATGGTAAGGTTAAATGAGGCTAAAAGACTATTAAAAGGTACCATTTCGCCAATAAAGGAAATTGCCTTTTCAACTGGGTTTAACAGTGAATCTAATTTTGTAACTTGTTTTAAAAACAATACTAATGTAACCCCAAAGGGATTTAGAAATACACACTTTTAATATTCAATTAAAGGAATGAGTATGGTAACTGATGTCCCAATACCAGGTCTACTGTAAACTGATACACCGTAGTCATCACCATGTAAAAGCTTTATTCTATCATTAACGTTTTTTATGCCATACCCTGATTTCATAAGTTCACTTAATGTTGCTATAGACATACCTATACCATCGTCAATAACTTTGAATTCTATATTATCACCTTTCCTATAGGCTTTTATTATTATGTTTATTCCATTTTTATCATCATATATTGCATGATTTATACAGTTTTCAATAAATGGCTGTAGTAAAAGTTTTGGAGTTTTAAAGTCTAAAATCGAGTCATCACACTGAATTGTGAAGTGCAAGAGGCCTTCAAATCTGACTTTTAATATATATATATAATTCTGTGTGAGCTCAAATTCTTGCTTAATGCTTATCTCATTTTTTCCCTTATTTAAAGATATCCTGTAAAATTTAGCAAGTGCCTTCACCATCTTAACTACTACTAAATCATTTTGCTTTAATGCTAAAACTGAGATAGTATTTAGGGTATTATATAGAAAGTGAGGTCTTATTTGTGCTTGTAGAGAATCCATTTCAGCAGTCCTCTTAAGTATCACTGCTTCGTACTCTTCCTTTATAAGTCTATCTACTTCTTCTGCCATGTGCTTAAAGGACTTAATAACCTGACCTAATTCATCATTACCCATATCTCGTACATTGATATCAAACTCTCCACTCTTAACACTTTTGATCTTCTTAGAAAGGTATTTTATACGTTTTGAAAATAAATTAGAAGTTAAATATATAAGTGGTACTGATATGAAAATAGACAGAAAATAGATCATCATCAAATTCATGGAGGTTTTTTTTGCATTACTGAGTAATTGCTCGTAAGTAACTAAAGAAAATACCCTCCATCCATTTTTTATTGTACTGTAAACCACTAAAGAGTGCTTTCCCAAATATTCAATATCAAAAGAACCTTCTGTACCTAACTGTACATTTTTGCAGTCTATAACATCATTTATATTCTTTGAGATTAGCTTTTTATCCTTGCTGGTTATTATGCTGTTATTTTGATTTACAACAAAAATAGCTTTTTCAGGTATCTCTTTTTCAATAAGTGAATACAACTCACTTTCCTTAACATTTATAGAAAGAATCCCATAAGGATTTAAAAAGTCAAAATAATTAAGACTCCTTAGTATGGAAAACACGGTTGTATTTGGATTTATTGAATTTTTATAAGCAGTACTATAAGTAATCTTACCCGCTTCTTGCAATACTTCATTATAGATATTTTTGGTTGGGATTTTATCCATTTGTTTTATATATAATAGATCTGAAGGTATTGACTCATTATTAGTAAACACTGTTATAGAATCTATACTATTATCTAAAGATGTAATCCTCCTTACATATGAATTTACGAAAGTATACACATCCATGTAATCGCTCGTTGTATAACATAACTTCGTAAGATTTTCCTTAAGCTCTAGATCATTATAAAAGGTATCACTTTTCTGAGCATAGTTATCCATTTTCTTTTCTATATTATTAGCTATTTGACTTACAGATAATTTCATATTCTGATATGCCTGAGACGTAAGCTGACTTTTCATAGCATTGTAAGAATATAATTGAATAAACCCTTCTGGCACTAGGGTCACAACTATGAAAACCAAAAACAGCTTATATGCAAAGCTTAGATTTATATAAATAGTTCTCATTTTCAAAAATATACGTAGAAAGAAATTCTTTTGCAATTTTAAACCACCCCTAGTTAAATTATTTTCTTTCTGTACTCATTTGGTGTCATGCCAAAGTACTTTGAAAAGAGAGCACAGAAATAGGAGGTATTTTCATAGCCAACCAGCTTTGAAACATCATAAATCTTTTGACTTCTGTTAGCGATAAGCTCGGCCGCCTTTTCCATTCTTACCTTAGTGTGATACTCTAAAATTGTTTCTCCTGTATATTTTTTAAATATTGTCCTTATATAATTAGGTGTAAGAAATATTTCTTTAGCCAAGTCATCTGCAGTGATTATTTTACTATAATCACGTCTCAATATACTTATTATTTTATTTATAACACGATTATTTTCACTGCCTTCTTGAAAATAATTCATAATTGAGTCCAGCATATCAATAAAATATTCTTTTATGCTAACTATGTTATCATAAGCTAAGATGTTTTCAAGGATACTACTTTTCTCATTTAATACAGTATAATGATCCTTATCATGTTTCATGAAATACTCATATACGGAATTCAATAGATTATAAATACTAACATTAATTAAATCCCTTTCAACCTTTTGAGAGCATAAAAATTCAAAATATTTATTTACGTTAGTGTATACGTTTTCCTTATTACCAATATAAATTGTATCAACAAGCTCTTTTTCTATCTCTTTAAGTGGCGTTGTATTTATAATAGGCAATTTCTTCAGTTGAGAACTAATTATAATTTGGGATTTACCATAATAAAACTTCTCATTAATAGCTTTATTTGCTAATAAATATAATTCGCAAATATTGTCTACACTTCCCTTATTATCACACATCCCTATGGACAAAGAAATCGACCTGGATTTCTGGATGTTGTCTCTTATAACCTTCCATTCAGCTTCAAAATTAATGGCTAAAGTATGATTTTCGCAGATTATAATACAAAATTGACCATTTGTAAGATTAATCACATAAAAAGGTTCTGAACCTGCTCCGAGCCAGTTATTTATATCAGTAGAAACTGAATTAGTTATATTTTCAATTATATCGTAACTACTTTCTTTAGCAACCATGGCATAATTATCTATGGAAACTACCGCCAAATAGAATTTTGATTCAAAAATATAACCCTCTTTACCACTAAACGCTACAATTTCATTAACAAGTTTATCCACCTCGTCTACTGATTCTTCTACTAAAAGTTGTTTAAAATACTTTTGTTTCAGACTTTCAGTGGTCATCGATGAATAATTGTCCAAATTGCATTTTAATTTTACTTTTTCCATTACCTCACGAAGCTCATCCTCTTCAATAGGTTTTAAGATGTATCCAAATGCACCTAAACTAATGGCTGACTTTGCATATTGAAATTCATCATGTCCGCTTAAAAATACTATTTTTAAATTACTATCATATTCCATAGCTCTCTTCGAAAACTCAATTCCATTCATAATAGGCATTTTGATGTCTGTCAATACTATGTTTGGTTTTAACTCCTGTACTTTTATTAAAGCATCTCGACCATTTTTTGCAGTCCCAACAATGCTTATATCCATAGATTCCCAATCTATATAATCTACCAATGATTCTAGCACAAGTTTTTCATCATCTACAAGCAAAACCTTAAACATATTTTTCCCCCTCAATTAAAACTAATTAAATAGCCTCCATGATGCTTATTATATCACATCATAATTTAATAATTACCCTCCAAAATTTAGGATTAAAAAGATAGGAATTATAAAGAATTCCTATCTTTTATTGTTATGCTTGTTGGCATTTATTTTGCAACACTAAGTTTCAGTAATTTGGATTGATTAGAAGAAAGAGTAACATTCATACTTGAAGCTTCAGTAGTACAAGTATTATCCCATAAGTTAGTTACAGTATATTTCTTATTAGAAGGTATTCCTGCTCTAGCAAAATCGATTGCTTTTGTAACATCGCTACTGCCATAATTGAAAATAGCAAGATAATAATCACTCCCATCCTGCATTACAAATTCATCACTTGCACTGCTTCCAGTATTATACTCAACAGCCTTAAAGGCTTTACCTTTTTTAGCTACATCATTTACCCGACTATTTGTTAAATATTGCTTTGCCAATATTTGCCCTGGTGCCCTGCTCAAATCATCACCATTTAGATATACAGTTCCTGAAACTACAGCAGAATTTACTCTTGTTATATTTTCATTTGGTGTGAATCCTTCAAATACAATTTCATCAGGGTCATTGAATTTATACAGTTTTCCATTAGTCCACCAGCTATATGTTGATGCATTTAAGGTGTATTCCGAATCACTAATACTGCCAAAGGCATCACAAGCTATACGTCTTGAGTTACCATATTGATATGGAAATAATGGTGATATTGCTTCACTAATAAACATTTTTCCATCAAGTTTCTTCACAAAATATGCCATACCTTGATTAAAAGCCTGAGTTCCTGTTTGTACTGTTTTATCATAATGAACCCCTTCTAGAGCTCCATGCGTCAAAAAATCTATCTTTATAAATTCAAATCCTTCATCAGTAAATCTTTTTACAAAATAATCAATTCTGTCCCTGGTCCCAGGGTGTGTTGGATCCACAACCTTTGAGCCATTGTTGTAAATAGGATCTCCATTTGAGTTTCTAAGCCATATATCATTGTAGGTATAAGCTGATCCTGGGGCTACTAATGTAATAGCTGCATTTCCCCAGTCTACAAAAGGTGTCCAATAAATACCTGCTTTCTGTCCATTTGCTTTACAATTATCAACAAATTGCTTTAATTGAGCATCTGTCATGTTATCCCAATAGGAGTCTAGATTTACATAAACTACATTATCATCACTAAAGCCCTTATTTTGAAGAGAATTATGAATGAAATCGGATACAGCTATTGCTTTATCATAAGTTATATTGGTTTGCAGTTTACCCCAACTATTCCAGCCAAAAGGTACCTTATCTGCCCAAGCCAATTTACTTACTACTGCTGTGTTTGCATCTGCAAACTCCTCCATGCCCTTACTCCAATCCTTATAAAAACCTACAAAAATCTTAGGTGAATAAATATCACTTCCTGTGATACTGCCATGAACAGAGACATCATGAGTTCCACCTGCAAGTTTATTGCTTCCTGTTGAAGCACCCCCATATACATAAAGCTTATCAAGTTTATTTAAAGAACCACTGGAATATATTCCTGTTTTCCAAGTATCATGAGTTACAGAACCTATTACTAAGCCGTTTTTACTGGTATTATCATAAAAAGCACTTACTTCGTAGCTTGTATTTAAGCCATTCACAGATTTTGCATTATATCTTGTCCAAGCATCATTGTCATAGGGTACAAAAAGTGCTCTTTCATCAGAATATTTACCAATATCCACACCTCCAGTTGAGTCAGTCATCATTGGTGCCATCCAGTTTGAGCTCAAAGTTGTTCCGCTTAACTCTACCTGTGTGAGAAAATAGCTACCACCTACCAAAGTGAAGTGCTGCTTCATTGTTGGATAACCAGTTTTGGTAGAAGTAATAATTGTTTCATCTCCCACAGTTTTAGCTTTATGTTCCGTATACATTTTGCTGGTAATAAGTCCGCTACTTAAGGACATATCTTCTCCAGTTGTTTGCTTAACAGCAGCATAGAAGCCGGAAATTTTCTTTTCCCCATCTGTGTAGTAATCAGCTGTTCCTGTTTCAAGATTGTAGGCTATCCTAACCTTTCCACCTTTAAGATTAATAATATTATTATTAACCTCAGGGGCTGGTGTTTCTGAAAGATTTCCAATTTCTACTTTATCAAGTTGTGGCGAATAACCTGTTCTATTGTCAAAATTTATGGTATTAAGTCCCTTTGTAAGTGATACCATAACATCAATTGAACCTACGGTACTCCAGTCATTAGCAATTACAGCTTTGCAGTTAACACTAATTGCTGGTAAGCTATTAATACTAACGTCAAAAGCTCTATCTGAACCTGAAACGTAATATATCTTAAGCAAATATTTCCCTGTTTTATCAACATTAATGCCATTTATAGTAACAGAACCGTTAGTGCTCCCATTACCGCCGATATTTCCAATGGTAGCCCCGCCTGAAGCTAAAGTATTATCCACCTTATCTGCAGTTTCAGATAAAGTATTTATTTTCGCCTCAGCTTCAAAAGCAGTATTTCCTTTATTAACTACAATTCTATCAAGCTGTGGGGAGGATAATCCTTCATTATCAATTTTGATAGTATTGTTACCTGAATCTAACGTTATGTTTACATCAATCCTTGCACCTCTCTTATCATTCATATCTGTCTTAATACACGATATTAGCATAGGTGATTTATTATTTACTCTTATACTTAATGAAGCATCGCTTAAAGCTGTTACATAAAAAAGTGATAATGTGTAGTTTCCAGAGCTTACTGCTTTTATATTCTTAAAGGTTACACTTCCATTTTTAGCTCCACCTAAATTACCAACTTGTTTATTTCCCGAGGAGTACTGGTTGTCCTGCACTACAGCAGCCTTGCTAAGCTCCGCGTCTTCAGCTTCGTAGGAATCACCTGCAATAGGAATTGGTACTGGTCCAACTGCTCCAGGAGTAATAGTTATTGCATCCAGATAAGGTGCCCAAATGTCAGGGTACCCTGCATCTTTATTTCTGAAGGCTAGTATATTATCACCCTTGTTTAAAAATATAACAGCCTCTGCCTTACCAATCTTATCCCAGTAACCTGTGGAAGGAGTTTTGATTTTTACAACATCCACTCCATTAACCGTCAAGTAGATGAGACGATTGTTGTCTCCTGCAGCATAAAGCACGGTTAAAGTATAATATCCATCCTCATCCGCATGCACTTTATTAAAAGTTAGCCCTGGGTTATTGTCAACTTTTACGTATTTACCACCATGGGCATTTACGTTGTCTACTACGGTTGCACCCTCAAAGGTATTATCAGTAGACTCTGCTTCATACAAATTCCCTGTAAAACTAGGATATTCAGGAGGGTCCTGAGTTGCAGCTACATTGATTACAATTCTATCCAAATTAGGGCCCCACATAGTTACAGCATCGCAAGAAAAAGTTATATTATTTTTCCCTGGGATCAAACTTATTGGGGTTGTAATTTTTCCAACTGAACTCCAATCATTATCTTTAACTTCAGGACACGTGACTATCGTAGGATCTAATCCATTAACACTCATAGTTAAATTACGTTGTTGACCGGATACATAATAAATAGTTATCATATATGTTCCAGCTGTTTCTATATTTATGTTTTTGAAGGTAAGGCTAGTCTGATAGTTTATATTATTTGCAATAGTCTTTCCAGAAGCTAAATCATCTCCAGTAATGCCTATAGCTCCAGTTATATCGTTAGAAGGTGATTCTGCTTCAAAGGATGTTTCTGCCGGTAAATTTTCTGCAAAAATGACATTATGAGAAAAGCCTGAAAACAAAGTAGTGAAAAGGAATATAAATGTAAGTAACCAACTGATCTTTTTCTTCATGTATTATTCCCCCATTTAATTAAATTATTTTTAATATCTTTGATTGCCTAGCTCTAAGTTCAACCTTAAAATTACAATCTACCTGTCTATAGGTTCTCTCCCATAAATCATAAACACTATATTGTTTTGTTTTATCAAGCCCTACTCTTTCTAAATCAATAGTTTTTACTACACTGTCTTCTACATAAAAGTTAAATATGGCAACATAAAAAGTTTTGTTTAAAGAATCTTCAAGTACAAAAGTATCACAGGCACGATTTCCTGTATTACCCTCAACTGGTTTAAATGAAACACCTTTCCTAGCTAAGTCATTTATCTCTTCATTTGTAAGCAACTTTTTTAGTCTTACAACTGCCTGTTCCCTTCTTATATCATCACTATTTAGTAATACGGTCCCAGCTATAGCTGATGAATTTAATCTACTTTGAGCCTCATCCTCTGTAGAAGAATCCTGATTATAACTTTTAAACAATATAGTATGGTCAGGATCGTTATACCTGTATAAAGAATTATTCATCCACCAACTATAGGTAAGAGAATTTAGCATGTATTCTGTATCGTTTATCTTTCCGAAAATATCACAAGATACACGTCTCGCATGTGCGTACTGATATGGAAAGCTTGGTGCAATGGAAAGACTTATAAATATATCTCTTCCTATTACTTTAGGATCAAGAATGTTTTTTATATGATTCATTCCATAATTGTAGGCCTGAATTCCAGTATAAATATTTTTATTATAATGTTCACCTTCCATAGCTCCATGAACCATAAAATCCATTTTGATATAATCAAAACCAAGGTCAATGAAATATTTCAAAATATTTTCAACTCTTTTTAAATTTCCTGGATGAGTAGGATCTATTGGTAGGCCAGTGGCTAATCTAGGTAAGTGATTCCCATCTCTATCCTTTAAGAGAATATCTTCATACTTGTATTTGTTATCTGTTTCTTCAATCAATTGATCATATTCTTTTCCCCAGTAAGTGAATGGGGTGAAGTAAGTACCTGCTTTTTGTCCATTAGCATGTACATGTTTAACAGCCTCACTAAGCTGATCCTTTGTTAGATTATTCCAACCCGCATCAAAATTTATATAAACGGTTTCATCACTACTAAAAGATTTTGGTTGTAATTCTTCTTTCATAAAATCAGAAGTATTGGTAAACAAATCAAAGGATATATCCTTTGAAACAGCTCCCCAACTGTTCCATCCAAAAGGTACCCCGTGATTCCAGGGTAATGCAGGAACAAGCTTACTGTTTGCAACTCCGAATTGCTCTAACCCATCTCTGTAATCATTAAAGAATCCTATAAATACCTTTGAGGATTCAAGGGACATACCTCTAATACTTCCGTGAGCTATACTATCTCTAGTTGTATCATTTGCTACACCATTAAATATGCTAAGTTCACTTATTTGCCCTTTTTCATCACCAGTAACTTTGATGCCTGTTTTCCAAGTATCATGTGTTAATGAACCCAGTATCATGCCAATCCTACTGACATTGTCATAAACTGCTGTTACTTCATAACTTTCATTAACATTCTTTAATTCATTAGCCTCATATCTGACCCATTTATCGTTATCAAAAGGCACAAATAATACTCTTTTATCACCCTTTTCATTATCACTCATCCAAGCAGTTGACTGCACCCTATCCAAAACAACAGGTGAAATGAAATTAGAGCTGATCTGGCTGCTACTTTCAATTACTGATTGTACTATAACAAATGGTTTATCCTCATATATATATAAATTCTGTAATATGGTTGGCACCCTATACGAACTATTTTCAAAGGTTAATTTTAATCCATTACCAAATTCATCATTCAATACTTCAGTTTTATTTTCCAGTAAAATGTGCTTTTCATAATCATTACTTTTTAGTACTACACCATTATCTAACCTAGCTAAAGAGTACACTCCTAATAATGTTTTTTTATCCTTCCATAAATAATCAATTAATCCCGTTTTCATATTATATATTATTTTAATTATCTCATTTGAAATTATATAATTATAATCTGATTTTGAAATAGTAATTTTATAATTGTTCATAAAATTCTCTCCTTTATTTGATTTTAAAAATCGGATTTAATATCTTACCATAGATTGCATATGCCTTTTCATTTCCATGGAGGCTACCATCATACATTAAGTTCGAGATAAATTTGCTATAACTTACCTCTTGATTAGGATTTTGAGTTTCCCATATCTTATATAATGCTTCTTCTATATCTATAACTGGTATATCTTCGCTTATTAATTTCTGTTTTGCTTGATTCCAAAATATTTTATACTTTCCCATTGAATTATCCACTAAGGTAGTAGAAGCGTGAGGAAGTAGAGTAACCCAATCTATATTTAATGATTGAACATAAATAATAAACTCATCTAGTGAAGTTACATAATTATTTTCAGGATCCTCTGCTGTATCACCTGCGTTGTTAAGTAATGTATTTTGGAAAATTATCAAATCAGCATTCCATATTGATAAATCATAGAATCTTGTATTATACAATTTTTGAATTGTATGTCCACCTCTAGCATTGTTTATTAAATGTATTGCATTAGGCTCTTCTAATGTACCCCAATATGAAATACCCCAATACAGCATATACTTTGATGTATCTCTGGACTTTGCTATTTTAACTGTTATAACCTCTTCTCGATTGTTTTTTTTAAAATACAATCTCTTTTGAAGTACTCCACTGTCATAACCATCTTCCCTACCAGAATGGGTTTCTCTCATTGAAAATAAATGTCCATTTGCTTCTACTCCATTACTCCAATCAACATTATTATTTTTAACAATTACTTTTCCATCGGCTTCCATTATAGTTACAGTAACATTATCATCACCTTCAGCATTGGTATGATAAATGAAATCAAATTTCTCATAACCTCCTGGGATAATAAATTCTACACTACCACTTGGATCCCTACATATTCTTTTAGGTATATTCCTTTGACTATCAATTTCATGAAATGAAGTTATTTCACATACTTCATTTGTTGGCATAGTAGTGAATTGAGGCGAATTAAGTGGAATGGGATAACTGTTTGTATTTCCATAATAATGTGTTTTAAATGCTCCTGTTTCTGTAAATATAGGAATATCCCCACCAGCCCACGTATTATCAAATTCACCTACTAAGGAATTTTTACCATCGTCAAATCTTCTATATTGAGGATCACCAAACTTTATATTCCGCCATAAATACCAGCACAACCCCTTTCTATCACAAACAGGTGGAACTCTTGTTACCCCTTCATCTGCACTAACCATGCTTGATTGCCAGGCCATTATACTATCACCATATCCTATTACATACATATCTTTATCTCTTTTAAAAAAATGCTTTCTAAAATTTTTCATTGCTATTCTAGCCTCCCAGAAATAAGCCATCATTTTAATCTCAAAAGCATGTATACCTAAATTCCTTTGGAGTTACATAATTGTTGTTTTTAAAACAAGATACAAAATTGGACTCGCTGTTAAATCCAGAGGAAAAGCCTATTTCTTTAATAGATAATATAGTTTCTTTCAAAAGTTTTTTCGCTTCATTAAGCCTTGTCATTATTATGTATTCATAGGGAGAATAACCCGTCTCTCTCTTAAATATCCTACTAAAGTAGAAAGTGCTTAAGTTTACATCTAAGGATAATCTTTCAATGCTTATTTTATTTTTAAAGTTATTTTGTATATACGTTATAGCCTCTTCTACAGGGCTTGTATTATTAAGTTCTTCACTACTTGTATCAGAAGAAAGAAGCATAAGTTCTGTTAGTATTCTTTGAATGTAACAGGAAACAATAGGCTCATTAGTTTTTTTATTTCCACTTATATCATCAATAATATAATTTAAATACTTGGGAACTATTATGGATTCCTTTAGTGAGATAACGCACCCAGTACTAGCATATATGGTGTTAAAAAATTCTCTGCTCATATTTCCATCAAAATGAACCCAAAGTGTCTCCCAATTATCAGAAGAATAGCTGTAAGGTTTATGACAAGCTATTATAACCACATCATTCTCTTTAGCCTCATAGGTTTTGTTTTCATAATATATGGAGCCTTCACCACTTTTTATATATATTAAAAGAAAGCTATTATACTCCTTTCTTTCAACATAATAGTCTGAATCGCTAAAGTAACGTCCTGCGCATTTTAAATAAAAAAACATCGATTTTGCCATATTGCTAGGGGTGTGAAATACTGTATAGGAGTCTTTCACTACCCTTTTTTCGGATATAAGCATCTCAACAACACCCCACATTATAAAAACATTAAATACTTTCTATTTTTTTAATTCTTATAAGTTTACTGTCAAAGTCGCCCTTAAGTGTAATATATATACCTCTTTTCATCAGCGCAGTGCCACTTATTAATTCATCCGAACCTTCTACTTTATATAAGGCTGTAGCTTGAAGCCCTTTTAGATAAATTGCCTTTGGTAATTCACCAAACTGAGAAGAATGTAGAAAAGCAAATACCAAAATCTCAAGGCCCTTTTTATCGGTGTACTCTACAGCAGTTATATTATTTGTTCTAGGTGAAAGAAGCCTATACAGATTACCTTCTTGAACCACCGGCCTTATTTCTTTGTAAAGAGAAATCATCTTTATTGCTATTTCAATCTCCTCTTTTGACCAATGATTTAAATTTCCACCAATTCCAAGGGTACCCATCATAGCGCTGTGGAATCTATATATAAGTGAAAGTGCCCTTCCATTTAACCAATTTGGTGAGTCAGTAACCCATGCCACCATAGCCTTTGGGAGATATGCAAAGGAGAAGCCCTCTTGAATCTTAAGCCTGTCAAAAGCATCTGTATTGTCACTTGGCCAGCATTCATCCATACGTCTTAAGATACCGAGATCTACTCGTCCACCCCCACCAGAACAAGCTTCAAATACAACACCTGGATACTTTTGTTTTAACCTCTCAACTATTTCATAAAGGCTAAGGGTATGTCTAACCCAAATTTCTTTCTGATCTTCAATTGCAACACCTGGCCACCCTGGCTCTGTAAAATGCCTATTCATATCCCATTTAATAAATTTAATGTTGTTCTTGCCAAGAAGGTTATCCATAAAATTATAAATATATTCCTTAACATCAGTTCTTGCCAAGTTTAGAACTAGCTGATTTCTTGCTTCTGTCCTTGGTAAACCTGGAAAATAATATATCCAATCTGGATGTTTTCTATAAAGGTCACTATCTGGATTTACCATTTCAGGTTCAACCCAAATACCAAAATCCATGCCCAAATTATTAACAGTTTCAATCAAGGGTGTAAGACCCTCTGGGAATTTGTTTTTGTTAACATTCCAATCGCCAAGTCCAGCTTTATCACTATTTCTTTCACCAAACCATCCATCATCAATAACAAAAACCTCTACACCTATTGAAGCCGCTTTCTTTGCAAGTGACCTCTGACTTTTTGCATCTACATCAAAATAAGTTGCCTCCCAGGAATTATAGATTACCTTCCTAAGTTCATTAGCATGTTCTTTAGGAAGTATATGTTTTAACTGATATGAGTGCATAGACCTACTAGCGACTCCAAAACCCTTTTCTGTATAACCACCAGTAAAAATAGGAGTTATAAAACTACTGTTAGGTTTAAGGTTCCAGGAAAAATCAAAATCATTGATACCACCAGTTACCTTCAATTGTCCAAAAGTACTTAATTCAAAAGCTATCTTCCAATTACCACTCCATGCAAGAGCACCAAACCACACGTCACCATGCTCCTCTTCTGCATTACCCTTGTCTAAAGCAAACCATGGATTTGCGTGTGGACTAGTGGTCCCTCTCCTGCTTTCGATAATTTTCTTTCCTTCTGTTAGAATCGTCTGCTTCAGTTGAGTTTCTCCACTCCAACGGCCTGTCAAATACGTCAAACGATAATTTTCATCCTTAGGTAAGTACCAATTACCTGATTGTATACTCTCTATGGTCATAGGATTTTCTCCCTTATTAAGTACTTTTGAATACTTTTCAATTATATCTAATTCCTTAAACACTCTAAAATACAGACTAACCTGAAGTTTGTATGATAAGCTATCTATTAAATCAATCCTGAGTTCAGATATATCTTCAGCATTTTCAGTAATCTCATAACCTACATACTTTAAAGACAAATTTCTAACATTATCTGAAAAAGTAACCTTTAAGCAGGGTTCTGAATACAGTAATCCACCCCAGGCCGGATATTCAAGATTTGTAAAACCTTCCCTAGCGTCAAAGGATGAATGCCCATGTTTAAAGTCAACGGTAGGATAATCATTAACATAGGGTAATTTCGTACCCCAGTATACATTTTGCAGATTGCTCTCCTCATCTAAACCAATAACATAGGAAGTATTTTTTGATTCAAGTATCCATAGTTTTTTATCTTCACAATAACTAACGCTCATATTTAACATCCTTTTATAAATAAAGTTCCGTTCACTTAACATAAACGGAACCTCATAAGTTATTTATCTTTAAAAATCGACTTTATTTCCAAAGTACAAGACGTTTCTTGTAATTAGCGCTTCTAATCTTCTCAACTGTGCTCATCCCGGCTCTATCCATATCACTTATCATATTATTATATAAAGATACAACTTCACTTTCATTCTTAGCAAGTACAATCTTTGTGATTGCAACATTGCTTATATCATTAATTTTAGTTGCCATAAGTGACTCAGGAGAACCTGCATCTGGTCCAAGATTATCAAAGGCCGAGGTATCATAAGAAGTATCTCCAAGAGCTTTAATAGCATGTGTTGCAATTTCGTCTCTTTGATATCTTACTGCCATGTCATATGGAGTTCCATCTGGCGCTGCTCCACCTTTAAACACTAAAGCATATTTTCTTATACCTGTAGTTTTAGTGTAATTACTAGAATCCTTAGCAAAATCTTCAAGTACATTAGGTAAAGGTTTATGTTTTCCATCAACTATATCCCAAGAAACTCCCTTAATACCCCATTGAGTTAAGTATTGTCCTTCATCACTTGCTAAGAAATTAAGGAATTTCATAGCCCTCTCAGGATTTTTATTATTCTTTGTTATCATACAACCATCCCAACCAAGTAAACTTGTTGGGCCATAAGTTGTTTTCCCAGGATCAATTCCTGGTGCAACAACCTTATAAGGATAAAACTCACTATCTACGCTTTGCTTTTTAAGTATTGAATCTGCATCAGAAGGATTCCAGTATGCATCAGGTGTACCAAGTACGGTACCACTTGTAAGCTTCTGAAGATATAATGCTTTTTTGTTTGCAGGCCACTCTTTATCTACTAATCCTTCACTTTGAAGTTTATTCATATATTTTAACATTTCAAGATATTTAGGATCTCTGTAGGATAGTTTTAAATTATTACTACTATCTACTGTATAAGCTGTCAATCCATACATTCCTTGGAAACTACCCAATACACCACTACTGAAATTTTCCTGCCAGTAGGTTAGAGGAATCGAGGTTTGACCATTAACTGCTGGAATCTTTGCTTTAAAGTCTTTCAATAGCTGTTCAAATTCATCCGCGGTAAATGGAGTAGTACCATCAATTTTGTCTTGGCTCACACCAACCTGTTTTAGGTAATCTTTTCTCATTAGAAATCCAAATACTGGTTCTTTTTGAACACTACTATTAAACCAATCAGCCAAGTAGTAGTTCTTGCCATCATCTGATTTTATTTTCTTTAAGGTATCACCATAATTTGACTTTATATCAGGACCATATTTGTCTATCAAATCATTGAGAGGAATAACTGCCTTTGCATTGATATACTTGTTCATTGGATCGCTTCCTCTGCTTATCTGTACCAAATCAGGCATATCATTGCTAGCAAGCATAAGATTTAATTTTTCATCAGCAACTCCAGCATTTGGAAGATATTGAAGGGTTACTCCTGTCTTTTTGGTGATTTCCTTAGCTATAGGATCATCAAAGGCTCCTCCATTATGATTGTTATCAAAGATTGTGAAGGTGATTGGTGAGGTATCAGTAACTGATTTTTTACTTGAGGTCGACTTTGAGCCTCCACAAGCTGATAATAATGAACCAACAAATGATACCATTAGTACTGTACCAATTAATTTTACATGTGACTTTTTCATGAAAATCCTCCCCTAAAATTTAATTAATAAGCAATATACTCTCTAACCTTTAAAAATTATATAGTAATATCCGCCTCCTCCCAATATATATATATATATCCACAAAGGCCTGATTTAAGCTTTTACAGCCCCAATCATAATTCCTTTTACAAAGTATCTTTGCAAGAATGGATATATCATAACAATAGGTAGTGTGGCCACCATTGTAGTCGCCATTTTTATGCTATCACTGGAAACAGGGTTTCTTGTCTGTGATGTTGCAAATTGCTGAGCAGTTGTCTGCATGCTTCCAGTTTGGTACTGATTTAAAATTTTTACCAATGCTGCTTGTAATGTAACAAGTTTAGGGCTGTAGGTAAAAACATAAGAATCAAACCAAGAGTTCCATTGACCTACTGCTATAAATAACGCAACCGTTGCTATTATAGGTTTGCACAATGGAAGTATAATCTTAATAAATACTACAATTTCGTTAGCGCCATCAATTAGCGCTGACTCCTCCATCTCAGCAGGCAATCCCTCAATATATGTCCTAATGAGAATCATATAAAAAACACTAACTACACTTGGAAATATAAATACCCAAAAACTGTCTATAAGACCTAAGCTTTTAAGAACCATATAAAATGGAATTAATCCTCCACTAAAGTACATGGTGAATATAAACAAGGTATTAAAATATTTTCTTCCTACAAGTTCTCTTTTACTCAAGGCATATGCTAACATTGTAGTAACTAATAAGGCAGTCAAGGTTCCTATTACTGTCCTTGCTATAGTTACATATAAAGAACTAACAATTGTATTATCTGTGAATACAGCTTTATAACTGGCTAAAGTAAAGATTCTAGGCCAGAGATAGAGTCCGCCACGAACGGTATCAGTGGCATCATTAACTGAAACAATAAATATATTCCAAAAAGGATAAAAGGTTAAGATAAATACCATTATCAATGAAAAATAAACAATTGCATCAAGTATTAGGTCTCCTTTGCTCCTGTGTTTTAGCCTCTTAAATTTCATATTTCCATCCCCTTTTAAAATAATGACTGATCATTTAATTTCTTTGATAATTTATTTGCAGAAACGAGTAAGACAAAAGATATAACAGACTTAAAGAGTCCTACAGCTGCAGCATAAGAATACATACCATTTTGAATACCATATCTGTAAGTATAGGTATCTATTACATCGGAATAATCTAATACTGTATTATTTTGCATAAGAAGTTGTTGCTCAAACCCTGCATTTATTATTCCACCAATCGCCAAAATTAATAGTATAACTATTGTAGGTTTAAGAGCGGGTAAGGTCATATATTTAATCTTTTGGAACCTGGTTGCTCCATCTATATCTGCTGATTCATATATTTCTGGACTTATTGATGCTATAGCAGCTAAATACATTATTGAATTAAAACCCATTCCCTTCCAAGTATTAGCACTGGCCATTATACCCCAGAAAAGATTTCCGTTTTGGAAAAACATAATACTACTCTTTATAATGCCTAAATGAATGAGTATTTGATTTACAAAACCACCTGAAGATAATAATGTAAGAAAAATATTAGCGGCTACAACCCAAGATATAAAATATGGGAGATAAGACACTGTTTGAATAGTCTTTTTAAAGAAAACATTTTTAACTTCATTTATCATAATGGCTAAAATAATAGGTGCTGGAAAAGACACCACAAGTGTCAGTAAACTTGTACATAAAGTGTTTCTCATTATCTTTACAAAATCACCAGTAGAGAAAAACTTTGATATCCAATCCAATCCAACAAATTTACTACTAAAAAAAGAAGTATAAAAAGAATCTCCTCCGGGGACATAATTTACAAAAGCCATATACAATCCATACATCGGACCATAACAAAACAATATTACCCATACAATTGCCGGTGCCATTAATAAGTAAAGGTACTTTTGTCTAATAATCTTTTTAAACCTATCATTTGGCTTCTTCACAATTTTTTTATTATTAATTGCTGATTCTACTTCCATTTAAAGCCCTCCAAAACTTGCTAGATTTAGTTTGTATATTTTGTTTTCCTCCACTTAATTATAAAATGAAAACGTTTTAGTAACAATCCAAGATACTTCAGATTCATGCCATAAAACCTCACTGTTAAAAGTATCTTCATTTTTCATAGGAGATTATAAACTTCATATCTCTATCGAATACATATTTACAATCCCCTTCTGTTCTTAAATTTATTTTTGTATTCTTGTATCTCACGACGCATGACTGTGAATGTTTTGAGTAAACTTGGGCATTAATGAGCTGGCCCTTTTCCCAAGTTATATCAACCTCAAAGCCGCCTCTAGCACAAAGGCCCTTTACGCTTCCATTTTGCCATGCTTTTGGTAGGGTTGGTAAAAGATAGATTACTCCATCCTGACTTTGCAGTATCATCTCTGCAATGCCAGCGCAAAACCCAGTATTACCATCCAATTCGTATACGTTAGTGTCTGCACCAGCCGTTGGCGGGTGGAAAATTAATAAATTATCATTTGTAAGTGTACGTTGCATGTCCAATATGTGTGCATTGGCCCTTCATTATCTAGTAGCCTTGCACAGTAGAGCAACAATAGGGAATGTGCCCAACCTGTATCCTCCCATTTTTCCTTAGGTGTTGAACGTCTTTTTATAGATATTTTCGCAGCCTCCACTAATTCTGGTGTCTTTTCTGGGCCTATCTGACTAAAGGGAAAAAGAGATAACAGATGGCTTGTATGACGGTGATGGAGATCTGGTTCTTCAAAATCATAAAACCATTCCTGTAGCTGACCATATTTCCCTATTTTAAAGGGCGGAAGCTTCTTAACTGCCTCCCTCACACAGATAAGTGTTTTCTCTTCATTGTATCCCAGTATTTCAGATGAGGAGATAAAACCATCAAAAAGCTCACGAATTACTATAGTATCTATGGTTGCTCCCATTGAAACATCAAATTGTTCCCCCTTAAAAGAGAAAAAATTCTCCGGTGATATGGAGGGTCCTGATAAAAGATATTCACTTTTTGAATCTACCACAAGGTATTGAAGAAAAAACTCTACTGCCTCTTTGTATATAGGATACAAAGTCTGTTCTAAAAATCTTTCGTCCCTAGTATAAAGATAATGTTCCCACAGGTGAGTCGCGATCCAAGCTCCACCAGTAGGATGTAGAGCCCAACCTGCTCCCCAGCCTGGTGCTGAGTATCCATAGGGATTTGAAAATATGTGTGCAACCCAGCCATTAAGCCCATAGGTTTCTTTTGCTGTTAACCTTCCTGAGGGTACAAGCTTTTCTTCAATCCATTTGAATAGTGGTACTGTACATTCTGAAAGATTAGTAACCTCAGCTGGCCAGTAATTCATCTGAGTATTAATATCTAAATGCATATCACAAGTCCAAGATATTCGACAAGCAATATTGTCATTCCATATACCTTGAAGATGTGTAGGCAATGGCGAATTTTCTCTAGAACTTGACATAAGAAGATATCGTCCATATTGAAACATTAATGCGGTTAACTGAAGATCTTCTTTCCCATTCTTAACTTCAGATAGACGGTAGTCAGTAGGCTTAACAGAATGTAAAGGTGTACCCAAATCAAGTTCAACTCTATTAAATAACCTTTGATGATCTTTAATATGAGTTGCTAAAATATTTTCATAGGAAGTAGCTGCAGCCTTATCAAGCTGTGCCCTGCACACTGATAAAACATCATTATTTTCATAAGTAGTACCTAGCGCCAAAAGAATCACTACGCTATCGGCGCCTTTTACACTTATTTTCTTATCTAATATAGAAACTACTCCCTTTGTAGAAATTATTCGCATACGACCATGAAAAGTAACTCCTGTATTTCCATCACTCTGCAATTTTTCATAGGCATTTCCAATTAATAATAAGTCACCATTACTATCCTCTTTTATCTCGTAAGGATTATCGCCTCCATCCAAGGTAGCGTCAAAACCTAAGCATTCTTTCCCATTACTGGATAATTTAATTACCATTACTTGGTGAGGATTTGATACAAACATTTCCCGTGTATATTTTATATTAGAAATTTCATATTCCACTGCTGATACCAAAGTCTAAATCGCTCCTCTTTTTTGTTCAAATTCAAAGGTTTCATGCTTTTACCACCTATCTTATTCAATTTTTCTTGTTTCTCTTAACTTAATTATATTGTGAAAACGTTTTAGTCTCAATCCAACATACTTCAAGATTTATGCTCTAAAACCTCATTGTTAAAAGCATCTCCATTTCTACCAGCCTCTATGGATAGCATACTACCTAGTAAATGTAAAGGATTAATAAAGATACCCCGTATAATTTAAAATTATACGGGGTATCTAATCAACCTAAATTTGTTAATATTAAAGTTTTACCAACTCCTATATCAAGTCTTTCTAGTTTATCTCTATATTTGACAATACAAGGATTTCCAAGTTTCGACCTAATGGAAACCTTTTTAATAACACGGGCTTCCCACTCTATATCAACCTCAAAGCCCCCTCTTGCACATGCCCCTTTAACAAGGCCTTTGTCCCAAGCTTTAGGTAATGCAGGTAATAATTCAATTATACCATCATGACTTTGAAGGAGCATTTCAATGATAGCAGCACTTAAGCCTGTATTTCCATCCAACTCATATATACCTACTTTATAACCTTCATAAACAGGATGGCACACAAATAAATTGTTGTAAGTTAATTCTCTTATTCCAGTCAATATATATTTGTAAGCTTCATCTCCATCCTTTAACCTGGCATAGAAAGCCTCTAAAAGAGCAAGACCCCAATTAGAAATTTCAAAAGAACCCTTTGGATTTACTCTTAAGTATATACTTTTCTTAACTGCCTCAATAAACTCTGGTGTTTTATCTACAGTAATCTGGCTAAAAGGATAAATTGAAAGCAAATGAGAACAATGTCTATGGTGAGGATCTGCAGCCTTAAAGTCCTTAAACCATTCCTGCAGCTGCCCATCATCACCTATTTTAAATGGAGCAAGCCTTTTAGTAGCAACTTTTAATTCAGCTGAAAGTTTGTCATCACATTTTAAGATTTCAGAAGCTTTTATACATATATTAAAAATTTCACGACTTAATACTGTATCAAAAGTAGGTCCAAGTGTATTAGAAAAAGATTCACCATTTACAAGGAAGCCGTTTTCAGGAGAAAAGGAAGGACCACTGAGTAAATATCCACTTTTAGGATCCAAGGTCAAATAACTTAATACAAACTCTGCTGCCCCCCTTAAAGTCGGATATGCAATATTTTCTAAAAAAGCCTTATCTCCAGTATAAAGATAATGTTCCCAAAGATGGGTAGCAATCCAAACTCCTCCCATTGGCCATATTCCCCAAGTCTCTCCCCAGGCAGGTGCAGAATATGCCCAGGCGTTAGAAACAGTATGTGCGGTCCAACCCTTACAATCATATTGTTTTTTTGCAGTATCCTCTCCTGAGGACACAAGTTTTTCAGTAATCCATTTAAATAATGGATTATTGCAAGTAGCAAGATTTGTAGCTTCTGTAAGCCAATAATTCATTTGGGTATTAATATCAAGATGAATGTCGCAAGTCCATCCCATCCTACAAGCAAGGTTATCATTCCAAATACCCTGTAGATGATTAGGTAGTGGAGAGTTCTCCCTAGAACTTCCTACCAATAAATAACGTCCGTAATTAAACAAAAGTGCGTCTAACCCAGGGTCAATCTCACCACTCTTAACTCTATCAAGTCGAAGATTTGTTGGCTTATCTTCATAATCAGAATTTCCAAGATTTATATTCATAGTGTCCATAAGACTACTGTGTTCCTTTATATGTTCTTCTTTGAGTTCTTCATATGACAAAGAAGAAGCTATCTCGATTTTATTAAGGCAGTCTTTAAAGGGATTTTGACATTCAAAAGTTGTTCTAAGTGCAACAATTACTATAGCTGAATCTGCATTCTCTACTATTACGCTACCATTTTCGTCATACATATTACCCTTATTTGTAATGACACGAATTCTACCCTGAAGCAACACGCCTGTTTTTCCATCACTATGAATATCCTCATATGCATTACCTTCAATTATAAGATCTCCTACACTGTCTGCTTTTACAGTCATTTGATTATCAATGCCCTGAAAGCCTACTTTAAAATCAAGTTTACCTGTAAGTTTTGAAGTTATCTTCATTACCACTACTTGATGAGGGTTTGAAACGAATATCTCTCGGTTATACTCATTATTGCTCTCTTTATATTTTACTTGCGCAATGCCTGTCCTTAAGTCTAGATTTCTAACGAAGTCCGTATACTGGATGTTATGAGAATTGAATTCCATTTTAATATTTCCCACAGGCAAATTGGAACCAAAGTTTAATTTTTTACCAACTATCTCATCACATAACTCCCTTGATTTAGTGTAATCATCATTAATTAAATATTTTCTGATTTCTTCTACAAGTTCTGGGCACCCTTCACGAACATTTTTCTTTGAAGCTTCTCCCGACCAAAAGGTACATTCATCCAACTGTATGAGTTCATCATAGGCTTTTCCATATACCATTGCCCCTATACGTCCATTACCTAGTGGTAGAGCATCCAGCCACTTTTCCCCTGGCTTTTCATAGAACATTCTTAAACTGTTAGTATTTTTCCCTTCCATTTTTGCACCTCATTCAAATAATTATTTCATATGTTATTTCCAGCTTTACGTACTTTCTTTATAATAATTATTATATAGTTATTTTATATACCCTACATTACTAATTATTGCTTATGTCTTTATAAATCGTGCTCTATTAACATTAATTACTTTTTATAAAGTGATCCAATTTGAGTAAACTGTTGAAACATATTTTCAGCAAAGGGTGCTTTAAATAATCACTCATAGGTATCAAACAAACTATGTACAATTAACTGCTTCCTTAAGGCATCCAAAGTCAAATCATGTGATAGATTTTCTTTTTTAACCTCAACACTTTTAATATTAGTTGCAGATAAATCGAAGATGTTATCACTAAATAGCGCATCTGCATTTTCCAAATCAAGTTCAATGAATCTGGCAAATGCTTTACAACTTACTTCAATAATAAATTTATCCTTCTCCTCAGTAACTACAGTACTAATTTGAGGATCTAATAATGTAAAATGCTTGGCTTTAACAAAAAGCACTGTTCCATAACTTATTACATTATTACCTACCTCTAAACCAAATTCTAGATAAGTTTCTCTCTGCTTTTGCTTGGTATTTAAAATATTGCTGAAATCTAAATTAAAGATTTCTCTTGTTGAAAGTGCATCTATAATCACTTCCATTTCATCGTTTTGAATAACATTTGAAATATTAGTCATAAGTCTCCACGAAAGTTTACCCGTAAATTTTTCTCGTTTTTCATTAGAAACATGTAATGTTACATTTGTTCCCTCGTCACAAGCTGAAGCCAATACAGGGGCAAAAAATCTTTTGGCAGCATAATGTGCAGCTTTCCACCTACCAAAATAATCTATGCTTGCCCAAGATGCTACAGGCCAACAATCATTTAATTGCCAATAAATGGTTCCCATACATCTCCCACGATTTCTTCTCCAATGTTCAACCCCACAGCGTAACCCTTCAGCTTGAATTAGCTGTGAAGCATACAAAAGGGAATTGAAATCCTTGGGATATTTAAAATTCTCACCAATATAATACAGAATTTTTTCATTACCAGTACCATTCTTTTGGTGGGATTCCATAACATACGAGAAGATATTCCTGTCTTCAGGTAGAGTAAAACTCTTAACTGTTTTTACAGCTGGAAAGGATTGTATTCCAAACTCAGACATAAATCTAGGGAAAATTTTTCTTTGAAGAGAAGATGGAAAGCTTTTTCAATTTCCCCTATACAATATGCAAATCTCTATACTTTAATGCAAAATACCATTTTGACTAATGCACAAAAAGTCTTTATAATTATTTTAAGAAAATTATAACCAAAGTATTACATATAAGGTTCAATTTTAAATTATTGCTTTTGTTCTTATTTCATTGAGGTTTAGGAGGTACTTATGGAAGATACCTATTTAAAAGTAAGTTTTACAACTGAAAAAGATGATGAGGCAAATGCTCTTCAAGTTTATGGTAGTTTAGATTTAATAAATATTGAGACAAATGAGAGTAAATTGGTAGGTCATGCGCTGTTATATATTTTTAATGAGTTTATGGTAGATTCATGGAATGAGTTAATTGATAATGCTGATTCAATATCGGGTGATGTAGTTGAAGTTATTGATGTACTATATAGTGCAAAAGAAAATGAAGAAATATATGGGCTTATTGCAGTCTTGGATCATATTGAGATACTAAAAGAATATAGAAAAATAGGATATAGCAATGAACTTTTGGATAAAATATTAGACTATTTAGAATATATTGGTATTACATATGTTGGATTAATTCCAGCTAGAATATATGATAATAAAGTTGTTGAAAATGAAAAGAATGCTATTCAATATTATATTTCAAAAGGCTTCAAGCCAATTGCTAGAAAAGTTGGAGAAAAAGTAGTAATGGGTAAATCTCTATTATAAAATTAAATGATAACAAGGAAGTTATGATAAGCAAATGTGTTCTGAGTGGGAGTTTCACCATAATTTACTATACTCTTACGCATGTTCATCCATATAATTACACAAAGGTATCCTTTCTCAACATTTTTCATAAATATTATTTCCATATTTTGAGGGGGTTCAAATCTAAATTTCCCCTACACAATTCCGCATAACCCTACACATTATCGCAAAACACCTCAAAATTCAATTCAGGGGTGACCCTCTGAATTAAAAATTCCCTCAAGACCGTAGTCCGAGGGAAATAAATACACTCTATTTAATTCTTAAAATACTCTAAAGCCTTTGATATCAGGCTATTTCTTCTCTATCCTCACGGCACACTCAACGTGATAAATATCCGAGAACATATAAATCCCGTTGATATGTTTCCGCATACTACGGACTGCTATCTCAAGCCCTTTTTAGCCTTTAGATATGTTCCCTTATACAGAAAAGCACAAACAAATTTTTATCTCTATAGCAAACCACCACCTGAGCAAGTCTCTGCTGCGGGTGGTAATTTACCGGTTTATTTATGTGTTTGAGCCAAATATTTTGAATGTCTAGCATTTAAAACTGTTAGAACTAGGGAAGCAAGTAGCAAAACAATGATAATCAATAGGAAGTTCACAGAAAACAAAACAATATTTCTAAGCAAAACCATACTTAGAGTCATTCCCACAAAAATTATAAGATAAATACCGACAAATAAAATTTTATATTTTGTTGATATCTTGTTTGATAGTTCGAAAGAATATTTACTAATAAAATAGAAAATACCATATCCAGCGATTAATGCACTGATTACCATGACAGCCAATCCTAGCGTAATGGGCATATCAAAAGAGAAGTCACTGATATCTTTTTTTGCAATATTGGAAATAACATGCACAGCAATTTGAAATATTAATAATACACCAACTCCATAGGTAGCGATAAATAAAAATTCTAACACTTTTTCATATGGAGTTTTTTTTCTACCGTTTTTTATAAGTTCCTTGCAAAA
>DATCID010000012.1:0-21774 GCA_036507975.1 Ruminiclostridium sp. | reverse complement strand
GCTATATCTTAGGCGCTTTCTTGGCGCTCCACTTTTCATTATTCACCATTCACTAAGATTTTGCACTTAACTAAGGTTTATCTCCCCATTTCTACCTCAACATTATGTGTTCCACCATCATTAAAAACAGGAATGATATTTCCAACTGCTTCCTTACCATCAACGATCAGCTTCTTTACACCCTTTGAAACATGCTCTGGGTTGCTAATTGCTATTTCATAAGTGGCATTTCTGAATTTTCTACTAACCTTGTAACCATCCCAATCCTTCGGAATGCAAGGATCAACTTTTAAACCACTGTAGTCTGGCTTAATACCAAGAATGTTTTGTGATATAACAAGGAAATTCCAAGCAGCAGTTCCTGTAAGCCAAGAATTCTTCGCTTCACCCTGTCGTTTAGCATCCTTACCAGCAATCATCTGTGAGTATACATAAGGTTCAGTTTTGTGAATATCACTGATTTCCTCAGTATATGCAGGAGCTATTTTAGAATAGTATTCAAAAGCCCTATCACCTCTACCAATAGCTGTTTCACCAGCAATTATCCACGGATTGTTATGACAAAATATTCCAGCATTTTCTTTATACCCTGCTGGATATGTTGATATTTCACCCATATTTATATAGTACTTAGTGAATGCAGGGTTATTTAATACCAATCCATGTGGAGTATCTAGGTATTTTCTTGCTGAATCAAGAGCTTTTTCAACATAGCCTGTTTCAAGACCTATTTCAGCCATTGAACAGAATCCCTGTGACTCAATGAATATCTTGCCCTCTTCATTCTCTTTACTTCCTATTTTGTCTCCGAAATCGTCGTATGCACGAATGAACCATTCTCCATCCCATCCATATTTTAGCACAATTTCTATCATTTTATCTATTTCTGCCTGGGCTTTTAAAGCTTGATCATCCAGACCATTCAATTTACAAAGCTTAACATATTCTGGCCCATAATACACAAACATACCTGCAATAAGAACAGATTCTGCGACTTTTCCATCCTTACTAGTTGATGTTTGGAAGGATTCACCAGGAACACTTGAGAAACAATTTAGATTTAGGCAATCATTCCAATCTGCCCTTCCAATAAGAGGTAGCCCATGTGGTCCTAAATTGTTTACAACATGATAGAATGAACGTTTGATATGCTCAAACAGTGTATCTGTATTTAAATCATCATTATCAAAAGGAACCTGCTCCTTAAGAATGTCCATCTTTCCAGTTTCTTTAATATAAGCAGCTACTGAAGCAATTAACCACAATGGATCATCATTGAAGTTACCTCCGATTTCATCATTACCCTTCTTTGTCAAAGGCTGGTATTGATGGTATGCTCCACCGCTCTCTAGCTGAGTTGCAGCAAGATCAAGTATTCTTTCCCTAGCTCTATCAGGTATCTGATGAACAAAGCTCAGAATGTCTTGATTTGAATCTCTGAAGCCCATTCCTCTACCTATTCCTGTTTCGAAATAAGAAGCACTTCTTGATAAGTTAAAGGTAACCATACATTGATATTGATTCCAAATATTAACCATTCTGCAGAGCTTTTCATCCTTATGCTCTAGTTTGAATTGAGTGAGTAGCTGACTCCAGTGATTTTGTATCTCATCAAAAGCAGCCTGCACTCCCGCTGGATTGCCTTTTGCATTAATCATTTCATAAGCTTTTTCCTTGTTAATTATGCCCTTACTTTCCCATTTATCATCTTCATCATTCTCAACATATCCAAGTATGAAGTCATACTCTTTCTCCTCACCTGGCTCTAGCTCAACCGAAATACAATGTGAAGCCATTGGTCCCCAGCCGTCAGCAATAGTATTTTGAGGCTCTCCGCTTACTGGTACTTGAGGTGCTTCATATCCATTGTACAATCCTACAAATGTATCTCTATCTGTATCAAACCCAGTCAAATCAGCATTTACTGAATAGAAAGCGAAGTGATTTCTTCTCTCTTTGTATTCTGTCTTATGATATATAACAGACTTTTCAACTTCAACCTCACCTGTGCTAAAGTTTCTCTGGTAATTTGTCATATCATCATAAGCATTCCACAAACAGAACTCAACACATGAGAATAATTTTACGCTTTTATTTTCACTTGTTGTATTCTTAACCCTCACTCTATGAATTTCTCCATTAAAGTTTAAAGGTACAAAGAATAACACTTCAGAACTTATACCATTTTTACTTCCTGATATTTTGGTATAACCCATTCCATGCCTGCATTCGTAGCTATCTAAATCTGCCTTAACTGGCGACCATCCGGGAGACCACAAATTACCATTATCATTAATATAAAAGTATCTTCCACCCATATCAATTGGAACATTATTATACCTATATCTTGTTATTCTGCGTAAACGTGCGTCCTTATAAAAACAATAACCACCTGCAGTATTAGAAATCAAAGAAAAAAAATCTTGTGTACCTAGATAGTTTATCCAAGGATATGGCGTTTTGGGCGTAGTAATTACATATTCTCTATTCTCATCATCAAAAAATCCATATTTCATTTCTTTGCTCCTCTCAAAATAACTTATAATTTACTTCATTTCAGAATCACTTAATTAACCGCTATGAGCCGCATAACGACAAATATGTGATAAGGTCACTTGCCTTTTAGATTAATCCTTTGTTTTAAAACAGGGCTAGCACTATACTAGCGCTAGCCCTGTTTCACATATAGCCCAACTATCAAGTCATTACTGATAGTTTACGATTATGTTTATTATTTAGCTGTTCCTTAATACTATTTTGTTGCCAAGAAAGTATCAACTTGTTTCTGCATCTCAACAATAACCTCATCGAGGCCTGCTGCTTTAAGTTTTTCTGTAAACTTAGGAAGTGCAACTGCAGGGTCAGCCTTACCAGTTTCAAGACCAGGCATAAACTGCTTCTTTATACCAGTCAATGCTGCAACCTTTGTCTTAACTGATTCTGTATCAAATGTAAAACCAATGATTGGTGAAGCTACTGAAGAATCATTGTAAGTTTTGAATTTTTCCCACTTCTTTGGATCTTCAGTAGAATATAAGTAAGTGTTGAACTGGTTACCAAACATCCATTGAGTACCTGGTGCATAACCGTCTTTACCAGCTTGAGTTATTTCAATAGTAGTATCGTTAATCTTTTTATAGTGCGTTCCTTCAATACCATAGTTGATTATGTTACAAAGCTCTGGTTCAGTATTGAATAACTCAAGGAACATTAGAGCTCTTTCAGGGTTCTTTGAGGAAGTAGAAATCGCCTGCATTGAACCAGTCATTTCACGAGTAGTTGCTCTTGCAGGAGTAAGGTCAACCTGTACCCAGTTGATTCCAGAAGAAACGGATTCTTCTGCATCTTTACCTGGTTTTAATGAAGCCATAGCTGAGAATACTTTACCAGCTTTTCTGTTTGAAGAGAAGTCCGTAATTGTATCAGCATCTTTTCTGATATATCCAGCTTTACTCCACTTGTTAAGAGTTGTAAATAGCGCCTTAGCTTCAGGAGTATCAAAGTCATTAACAACTTTTGTATCTCTTCCATCGCCATAAATAGCTCCTGGAACGTTATCATCAACCATCTTTTCAAAATCTAGTAATCTATAAGCAGATTCACCAACAACTGATTGGAAAGGTTCTACTCCATTTGCGCCTTCTTTTTCCTTTATTATTTTGAGGTATGGTTCGATATCATCAAATTTCTTTATTGTTGTTACATCAATAGCATACTTTGCTGCCATATCCTTATTTATTAGAAATCCCCAGTTATGAGCCATTTCCTTGTTAGTAGGAATAGCAAATAGTTTTCCATTAATTGAAGCACCCTTAATAACCTTGTCGCCAAGTAATGCTTTTGTCTTTGGAGCATATTGATCTAGCATAGGAGTAAGATCTACAAATGCACCTTTTGGAGCATTCTGTAAATAGTTTAGAGCCCAATTAGCAGTGAAAGCAATATCGTACTCTTCGCCAGATGCTACCTTTGCACCCATCTTCTGCTCGTAATCATCACCCCATGTAAAAACGTTAAGTTTTAAAGTAGCATTGATTTTAGGTTGTAGCCATTCATTAACCTTTCCCAAAACTGCATCCATATCCTTAGGTTGACCATTACCAATAACATACCATTTGAGTTCTACTGGATCAAGCGCCTTTGTTGTTTCAGCTGCTACTGAAGAGGTAGCTACTACCGATGACGTGGCTGCTACTGAAGAAGTAGCTGCATTATCTTTGCTTCCACATCCTGCTACCATAGTGATAGCCATACCAATAACTAAAAATAGACTTATTAGTTTTTTTGCCTTATACATGTATGAACCTCCTTAAAATTATAAATATTTATGCCATCCATACTGTTTGTATGGTATTAGCCTTTAACAGCACCAACAGTTAACCCTTTAATGAAATACTTTTGGAAGAACGGGTATGCCAATATGATCGGGCCTATTGCCAATACACACATTGCCATACGAGCTGTTTCCGATGGAAGCTTTGCAAGAATCTCAGCAGTCCCCCCTGATACATTTGATGCCTGTGATAGATACTGAATTGCGTTAAGTGTCTTATACAAAATATACTGCAAATTGTATAGTTTACTATCCTCAATCAGCATTAATGGCAAATACCACTCATTCCAGAAACCCAAGGTTTGAAACAATGCTATAGTTGCAAGACCAGGCTTTGCCAACGGCATTACAATCTTCAGAAATGTTCTGAACTCTCCAGCACCATCAATTCTTGCAGACTCTATTATTGAGTCTGGAACATTTGTCTGGAAAAATGTTCTCATTATCATTACGTACCAAGCATTAACAAGAGAAGGAACTATATATGCTAGCAAGGTATTGTTAATATGTAAAAGATTCGTATAAACCATGTACCAAGGAACCATCCCACCATTCAAAATCATTGTAAAAAATACGATAAATGAAAAAACATTTCTGTACTTAAAATCTTTTCTTGATATTACATAAGAAAACATTGAAATTATAGCAACACTACACAAGGTGCCAACTATAGTAATCATAATTGAAAGACCATATGCTCTTACTATTGTATCTCCACTTTTGAAAACCCATTTATAAGCTTCTAGGCTAAAAACTTTTGGAATGAAATTATATCCACCAGTTATAATAGATTTTTCATCTGAGAAGGAAACTCCTACTACCAATAAAAGTGGTACTATGCAAACAATTGAATATATTGTAAAAAGTATATTGAATAAACCATTCCAAAAAGGTGAAACTGAATTCATTGTTTCTAAGCTGTCGTTACGACTCATCTCTCTTACCTCCTAAAATAATGCTTTGTCTGGATCTATTTTTCTAACAATTAAGTTAGAAGTTAATACTAGAACAAATCCACACAAAGATTGATAAAGGCCAGCTGCCGATGCCATACCAACATCGTTCATATTACGTAATGCATTGTACACAAATGTATCAATAACCAAAGTGGTATCATACAAAGCACCAACATTCCTTGTAACGCTGAAGAACAATCCAAAATCCGAGTAGAAAACGCGGCCAACTGCCAAAAGCGTAAGGATTATCATTAAAGGAGTAAGCAAAGGAAGTGTAATATTTCTGATTTGTTGAAATTTAGTTGCACCATCAACAGTTGCTGCTTCGTAATATTCTTGATCAATACCAGCTATTGCTGCTACATATACAACACAGTTGTATCCGGTGAATTTCCACATATTAACAGCAGTTAATATAACAGGCCATTTAGCCGGGTCACCGTACCAAGCTGGAAGAGAGTCTATACTAATTCCAAATGCCGGAAGCAAATTTTTATTTACAAAACCTTGTTCTTCACTCAGTAGTGCAAACACAAGATAGCTTACAACTATCCAAGACATAAAATACGGCAAAAACATACTTGCTTGATAAAATTTCGAGAGATATTTATTCCTTACCTCATTTAAGATTACTGCAAAAAATACTGCAACTACTAGACCGATAACAATAAAAGCCAAGTTATATGCTAAAGTATTTCTTGTAACCATAAATGCGTCTGGTGTTGAAGTGAAAAATTCAAAGTTCTGAAGTCCAACCCAGTCACTCTTGTAAAAATTTTCAAAAAAGTTTCTTCCGAAAAATTTAAAATTTTTGAAGGCAATTAATATACCTGCCATCGGTAAATAGTTATTCAAAAATAAAACGACCAATGCAGGCAGCATCATAATAAATAGTACTCTGTTTTTTGAAACTTCTTTCAGAAAACCAGACTTCTTTTTATTAGTTTTTGGTGAAAGTGCTACTTTTTCTAATGCAGCTGGAGTTATTCTCATAATGACTATGCCACCCTTCGTAGTGTGAATGTGAGATATCAAAGACAGGTGTTAACGAAGAATTGTCAACTTGTTTATCTGCTTTGTTATATTTACATTTTAATAAATTGAAGGGAAACACGAAATAGAGCAACTTGCTTTAAAGTGCAATATATTGTCTATAACATAGAACAAAATTGTACAACAAAATATTACACAAAGTTAACATTTTGTGCATAAATTGGATTTGAAATATTTTTGGAATTTTTGATTTAAGAAATGGTTTCTTTATACTCTGAAGGAGTCATACCCGTATATTTTTTAAATATTTTCGAAAAATAGTGTGGATCTGAAATGCCGACCAGCTCTGCAACTTCATATGTCTTATACTTTACATCCTTTAATAGCTCTTTTGCCTTTTCAATTCTAACTTCATTTATATAATCAATGAAACTTTTGCCCAGCTCCTTTTTAAACATTCTACTTATATAAAATGTACTGACGTATACATTCTCAGCTACCTCATTAAGAGTGACTTGTTCATTATAATGATCATGAATGTAGTCAATTGCCTTTCTTAAAAGGAGTTTGAGACTCCTATTATTAAAGTTATTAACCTTTGCTGCAATTCTAATTGATACATCCCCTAGTAAAGTATTTAACTCATCGGCACTATCACATCTCTCTATAAGCTGTAATAAACTTGCTATTTCTCTACCCTCTTCATGCTTTTTGTCCATATCAATGGCTAATACAGATATTCTTATATTATTAATTGAAGAAAGTGTACTGTAATAAAAGTTTTTTATATAGTTAATATTTATATTATTAGTGGCTATATACCTTAAAATATTTTGCGTAGTGACTCTTACAAGGCTCTGATTGCCTGATTTTATACTTTCAAGCAATTGCTTTTGATAATTATCTAAAGTTGAATACTCCTCATAGCGAAAAAATGAATTTAAGTCACTATACTGAATAATAGAGTTGTTACCAATATAACTTTTATATTCCAGTGAGCCAAGACATTCTTTTAGTTTTTCTGTTAGTTCCATTGCAGATACACCGTTTGAGCTAACAGCAATTGTAACTGTAAAACCAAAGCCGTTGCTTATTACCTCCTGGAGATATTCACATTTCTCGCTTACTTCTAAAATATTTAAAGGATCATTTCCATCTTTTTGAATAATAAACCCAACTCTACTACTATTGAGCATTATACTTATGACATTATAACTTTCAGCAAATATTTCCTCGAATGAATTTACTATACCAAATTGGTATAAATGCTTATCGTATTGAGTACTGGTAGATTTTTCATCATAATCGTTTTCCATAATTACAAGGACAAAGTTACTTATATATATATTAAAAAGCTTCATCTTATCGATAATTTCATTTTTATTTGTATTTATGCCATATATAATGTCATAAAGTAATTTTTCCCGTAAAATAGGAATACTTTGTTCAAATAACAGTTTAAACTTGTCAACTTCCATATGTTTTATATTTTGTTCATTGATTTCGTTAACTGCCTTTGTTAAAACAGATGTAAGATCTTCTATCTTTGATGGCTTTAACAAAAAATCAAAAGCTCCGCACTTAATGGCTTCTTGTACGTAATCAAAATCTCTATACCCTGTTAGAATTATTATTTTAGAATTTGGAACGATGCCTTTTACTTGCTTTATCATACTAAGACCATCCAACCCAGGCATGCGAATATCAGTAATAATAATTTCTGGCAAATATTTTTTAATAAACTCTATCCCTTCAATACCATCACTGGCATCCGCACAAACCTCGCAATCAAGCTGCTTCCAATTTATAATATTCTTAAGACCTTTTCTTATAATAGCTTCATCATCAATTATTAGGACCTTGTACATAGTAACCCTCCTTGGCATTATAATTTTGAAGAGGTAAAGTCACTGATACCTTTGTATAAATATTTAACTTGCTCTCGATTTCAATTCCATAATTTTCTCCATAAAAAAGCTTTATCCTTCTGTTAACATTATCAATACCAATACTTTTATTCTTTTTGTTACTTAATGATTTAAAATATGTGTCGTTATCCATATCCAAGCCTTTTTTAAGCTTTAATAAATCTTCAGCTGAAATACCATTTCCATTATCTATTACCTCAATTACAATCAAATCATCCTGTATATTTGCAGTAAGGGTTATAATTCCCTTCCCCCTGCTATTTTCAACTCCATGATAAACTGCATTTTCAATGAGTGGCTGTATAAGTAGCCTTGGGATCTTTACATATAAGACCTGTGGATCCACTTCTTTGCTTAGTGTTATTTTATCTTCAAATCTTCTTTTCAAGAGAGCAATATATTTGTCGATATACATGAACTCTTCTTCAATGGTTATAAGCCTGTCATCTCTTCCAATACTTGCTTCTAACAATGTTGAAAGATCGGAAACTATATCACTTATCTCAGGAACATTATTTAATTGAGCCATCCAGTTTATTGATTCTAATGTATTAAATAGGAAATGTGGATTTATCTGAGACTGCAATGCTTTTAATTCAGCTTCTTTACGGGTAATTTGCTCCTTGTAGATCCAAGTAACCAGATGATCAATTTCCTTTGCCATAGTGTTAAAGGTCTTATGTAAAAACCCCAGTTCATCCTTTCTGTCAATTTCAATATAGCTGTTGGATATATTATCAATATTCATTCCCTTCATAGCCTTTACAAGTTGATTTATAGGCTTAATTAAATCAAAGGACATGAAAATACTGACTGCTGATAATATTAAAATAGAGCCCAAACACAATAAAATTATTCTATTTCTCAACACTTCAACGTCCATATACAACTGATTTAACGGTATATATGTTACTATACGCCACTTTGGTATAGATAAAGTAGTATAAGCAACAAAAATTTTATTCGTTTTATCTACAAATGAATTTTTCTCGTAAGGAGTAGCTTTTATAATTTTTTCATAACTAGCCAACGCGGATTTATTTTTGCACAAAATAATTTCATTATCTGGTGAAAGAATAGTAGTATTCTGCATTACTTCAGATTCTAAACCCTGCAAAACAGAGTCTAAAAAATCCATATTGATTTGGAGCACCAATAGACCTATTTCCTTATAATTATCTCTATTAAAAATCATTCTTATTAGATATGCATTTTGGACTATTCCATCCTTAGAATTAAAAAACCAAACAGTTTTACCATTTGCATCTGATGCATTCTTTTTTATTTTAGTATAATTTTGAAGTACTATAGATTTAATATTTGACTGTATACTGTTGTTATCATAATTGAAGAATCTTTTATTATTTGTTACTATGCACATAGATCCTATTTCAGGTCTCGTCATAATTACATTCAGAAAAACGTTATTTAATTGACTTGCAACTTCATAATTATTGAGCTTATTAATATTGTTATTATCATCATTAATTAGCGCCGAATAAATTCTTTGGTCGTTATTTAAATCCTGAGAAATTATATTCAAATTCCTTACTGTATCTTGAAGTCTCAGTTCAATAAGACTTAATATATCATTTGAATATGCTATGGATTTGTTAGTTATAATCTCTTCAGAACTTTTGAAGCTAAAAAAGCCTATAAAAACAAGAGGTATTAGTATTTGAATGTACAGAACTAGCAGAAGTTTCTTCTTTATAGAAATATCTCTATAAAATCGCATTGCCCTCTTTATACTTGAAAATATTCCGAAAGTATCCTTATTTATCATTTTAACCTCAACAATACACTTAATTTAAAAGAATCTTTTCTACAGCAAGACCCCATATTTCCTCAGGTGTTTTTTTACCTTCTAAAAAATATGGGAATTGTTTTATAACTATATCCTCCCATATGCTTCTATCAATGATATGGTCAGGTATAGCAGTTCTATTTTTTTCTTGAGTACTATCATATACACCTATGCTCTGTTTTGCCAGAGTACTATAATCAGATTTCAGTTCCATATTTAAATTACTAATTAAACCTGTTTTCTCGGATAAGTACGTTGCTGTTTCTTTAGAAGTCAAATACTTTAAAAATTTAATAGAAATATCTACCCCTATCGGAGTATTCCATGCACTTTTGCTTATATAGAAAGTGCCTCCGCCCAGACCGGTAGGAACCTTTCGATCACCCTCACCCATAGAAGGAAACGGGATCATTTCAACACTTTCATCGTATTTGTAAAAATATGGTATAAACCACGAGCCTTGAACTATCATTGCAGCTTGCTTTGAAATAAAAAGTTCATTTCTTTCGTTGCTACTTAATGTAAGCGCATCCTTTGGAAACGCCCCCATATCATACAATTCCTTCATATAATTCATTGCATCAATATAGTAGTTATTAATTTTATTATCAACAATGTAACCTTCTACCCCTTTAGAACCACCTAAACTTGCAATCATATTTTGATATATATACGAACCCTCTGCCGAAGAATTATATGCAATTGGTATAATACTACTTCCTCTAAAAATATAAATTGCTTCCTTTAATTCTTTGTAATTTGTAGGTATTTTAACACCACATTTTAAAAATAAATCTTTATTTATAAAAAGGCCTTCAAATATCAGCTCAAATGGAATTCCATAAATGCGATTATTATATGTTGTGAGGCTAAAGCTTGACTGATTGAAGCTGTCCATCCAGCTTCTATCCTGCTTCAAGGTATCGGTAATATCAGCTACCTTGTTAGCCCTAACAAGGTATTTTATGTCTGAACCCGGCCATAGTCCAAAAACATCCGGTTCATTTCCTGATGCAAATCTTGTCTTAAGTGAAGGCAAATAGTCATCTCCAAAAATGGATTGGTTTGATATTTTAATAGAGGTATTTTCATTTTCAAATTTTGCAATAATCTCTTTGAGGCTGCCAGCTTTACTATCCACCCCACCCCAGCTAGTCATCAGATTTAGAGTACTAGTCTTAACAGGTAAATCAATGTTCTTAGCACTATCTAGGCTCTGTGGTTTATCACTTGAACACGAAAATAGCAAGATATTAGATAGAGCAATAGCCACTATAGCTAGAAACCTTTTTGAATACCTCATCTGTTTCACCCCAATCCATACTGTATTAATTTTGCAGTTAAATTTCAAGGGAACGATTTGAATAATAAATATCTTGTGCAAATTGGCTCACAGTACAATTTATTGTTATTACAAGTATTATATCTCATTTTTTACATTAATCACAATTAAAATCACATTTTAATTATAACTAAGGAAACCATGATAAAAGTATACTTTTATCATGGTTTCCTCTTATTTAAATTAATTATAGCTTTAAATTATCGATAGCTTTATTTCCTTATTTTCATCAAGATCCACACCAACTAACGACCCTTCTTTAATGCTACCCTTCAAATACTCTTCTGAAAGTCTATCTTCAATATAATTTTGAATAGCACGTCTTAATGGTCTAGCACCAAATTTTACATCGTACCCTTTTTCAAGAATAAACTCCTTAACCTTTTCAGATACATTAATTCTAATATCCTTGTCTTTAGCTTCAGAGTATACCTCTTCTAACATTAACTCAACAATTTGCTTAAGTTCATCTGTGCCAAGCTCAGTAAACACTATAACCTCGTCGATTCTATTTAAAAACTCAGGTCTAAAGGTTTCTTTAATAATACCCATTACTTTACTTTCAAGTGCATTATATGAGTTGTTAGAAAAACCTATACCACTAGATTTCAGATTAGTTCCAGCATTTGACGTCATAATAATAACTGTGTTTTCAAAGCTTACAGTTCTTCCATGGCTGTCTGTCAATCTCCCGTCCTCAAGTATTTGTAGCAGCATATTAAACACATCGGGATGTGCCTTCTCAATTTCATCCATGAGAATAACTGAATATGGCTTTCTTCTTACCTTCTCAGTCAATTGCCCCGCATCATCATACCCTACATACCCAGGAGGAGAGCCTATCAGCTTAGAAACAGTGTGCTTTTCCATATATTCAGACATGTCAAGTCTAATCAATGCTTCTTCGTTCTCAAATAATTCTATGGCCAGAGCCCTAACCAGCTCGGTTTTACCAACACCTGTAGGCCCAACAAATATAAAAGAGGCTGGCTTCTTCTTTTTCTTGAAGCCAGATCTACTTCTTCTTATAGCCTTAGCAACGCCTTCTACTGCTTTATTCTGTCCTATAACACGCTTGTGGATACGAGACTCCAGATTCATTAGCTTTTCTGATTCTTCTTCGCTTAGTCTCTGAATTGGTATTTTTGTCCATGCCTCTATTACGCTAGCGACGTCTTCAATAGTTAACAATTCATCCTTGCTTGTATCTTCAATGTCCTTTATAATGCCAATTAGCTTGCATTCATATACCTTTAAATCAGCTGCTTTCTGATAGTCCTCAATGGTATCTGCTGATACAGCAGCTTCCTTATCCTCCTGAATCTTGAGCAGTTCATCTTTATATGACAACAATTTGGCTAGCTTAACATTCCTCAAATTGGCCCTAGATCCCGCCTCATCTATTACATCAATTGCCTTATCAGGTAAAAGTCTGTCAGTTATATATCTCTCTGAGAAATTAACAGCCGCCCTGATAATCTCTTCACTTATCTTCACACGATGATACACTTCATAATAATGCTTAATTCCCATGAGAATTTCCACTGTTTCTGCAATAGAAGGCTCATCAACAATAATTGGCTGAAATCTTCTCTCTAATGCGGAGTCCTTCTCAATATGTTTTCTATATTCATTCAAAGTAGTTGCACCAATTACTTGAATTTCTCCTCTAGACAAAGCAGGTTTAAGTATGTTAGCCGCATTCATAGCACCTTCTGCCTCTCCTGCACCCATTATATTGTGAAGCTCATCTATTACAAGAATAATATTGCCAAATGCTTTAGCCTCATCTATTATCCCTTTCATTCTGCTCTCAAACTGCCCTCTAAACTGCGTTCCAGCCACAACACTTGTCATATCAAGCAAATAAACCTCAGCATTATGCAGCTTCAATGGTACTTCTTTTTCTGCAATTCTTACTGCTAAGCCTTCTGCAATTGCTGTTTTTCCAACACCAGGCTCACCAATAAGTACCGGATTGTTTTTTGTTCTTCTATTTAATATCTGTACAACTCTGTCAATTTCTTTATTTCGTCCTATTACCTTATCAATTTCGCCCGCCTTGGCTTTATCAATAAGATTAATACCATAAATATCCAAATACTTTTTTTTCTTACTTGTTTTCTTATCCTGAACTCTTGTTTTTGTGGAATTACTATTATCTTCGCCATCTACATTTTGGCCACTAATTGCTGGTAAGTCGTTACTTGAATTACTTGCTTCTAAATCATTCACCTTTGGGAAAGCCTTATTGAGCATACCAAAGAATGGATTCGATTGGTTGATATTTCCTGGATCCCCCTGCATTGCTTCCATTATTTCAGAACTGTTAATATCCTCTAGCATATCTCCAACTTGTCTGCTGATATTATCAAGTTCATCCTCTGTCATCCCAGTTTGAGACAACAGCTGATCAATGGGCTGTAAGTTTTGTTTTTTTGCACAACTTACACAAAGCCCCTCTTGAATTTGTCTTCCTTCTATGATCTTTGTAACAAAAACAACTGCTATGTTTTTATTACAAATTGAACACTTTATCATATTAACCTCCTTAAGCCGCATAACGGCCACAAAATGTGATGAAATTACTACCTCCCAACCTGCTATAAGGCAAATAAAAGAGGTTAATTAGCCAGGCTCATTTGTAGAGCCTTAAGAATCTTCAGTTTTTAATATCAATATATATACTATATTATTTCCTTTAATGTCTAAAAAATAATTATATTTAAATTATTAAACTTGATAGACTTAATAAACACTATCGATTGCTTAATAGTATAACACAAGTAAAAACTAAGGTCTAACTGATTTGTATCTATTTTTATGCTTTTAAACGTATTTTAATGATTAAAAATGAATTTAATAAAAAAACCTAGACTATAGTCTGCATAGCTAATCTATACGACTGTAATCCAGGTCTTTGAAGTCCTAAGTTTTTACTGAACAAAAATTTTGAAAATTGTGGTAATAAATGCACCCAAAATTGCTGTTACTGGAATAGTAAATATCCATGCCCATACTATATTTCTTGCAAGAGCCCATCTAACAGCTGATAATCTTTTAGACGCACCAACACCCATAATGGAAGTTGAAATAACCTGTGTAGTACTAACGGGTGCACCAAATGACGACATGACTTCAATAATTACAGCAGCACCTGTTTCTGCTGCAAATCCACCTATTGGTTGAAGCTTTATCATATTAACACCAATTGTTTTTATAATCTTCCAACCTCCAATAGAGGTTCCAAATGCCATAGAAAGTGCACAAGCAAGCATTACCCAATGTTGCACTCCAACATGACCATTATTAAGATTTGCACCAACTAAAGCTAATGTAATAATACCCATCGATTTCTGAGCATCATTCTTTCCGTGCGAATAAGCCATAAATGCTGCCGATACTATTTGGAGCTTAGAAAACCATTTATTAACAAATCTTTGTGAAAACGGGCGAAGCAGTTTATATAATATAGACATAAATAAAAACCCGATAGCGAATCCAAGTATAGGCGAAGTGAGCAGTGGTAATATAACCTTATCAAGTACACCCTTCCATTTTACTATACTAAGCCCACCTGAATATGCAATTGATGAGCCAATAAGAGCTCCAATAAGTGCATGAGATGAACTACTAGGAATAGCATAATACCAAGTTATCAGGTCCCAAATAATTGAAGCAATTAATGTAGCTATTATTACGTATTGCACCTTAATAGATGCGCTATCAACTAAGCCGTTTGCGATAGTATTTGCTACCTTGCTACTCGTTAATGCTCCAACAAAATTCAAAATCGCCGACATAATTATTGCCTGTCGTGGAGATAATACCCTAGTTGAGACAGATGTAGCGATAGAATTTGCAGTGTCGTGGAATCCATTTATAAAGTCAAATCCTAGTGCCAAAAGAACAACAAGTATCAAAGAAACACTAAGCATGCTTCATAACAACCCCTTCTACTATATTTGCAACATCTTCACAAGCATCAATTGTATTCTCAAGTAATTCAAATATTTCTTTCCATTTAATTACTTCAACGGCATCTTTTTCTGTTATAAACAAATTTGCCATGGCATCTCTAAAAATAGTATCTGCTTCATCTTCAACATCATTTACCTCAATAATATAGTTTTGAAGCTTTTTACTTTTCTTCATATTCTTCATTTCAATCATTACATTTTTAAGCTCTTCTGTTGCTTTAACTATTAATTTTGTCAATGTAAGTGCTTCAGGTCTGACTTCTTTCACGTTGTACATGCTAAATCTATGAGCAGCTGTCTCAATATCATCTGTAATATTATCAAGCTCTTTAGCAATTGTGAAAATATCCTCTCTATCAATAGGGGTAATAAATGACTTGTTTAGTTCATGGAGAATTTTATGTACGTTATTGTCACACGCATGCTCTAAATCTTCAATTCTGCTTATTTTTTCATTTACGTTAACATAGTTGTTTGTCAGGTCATCCAGAAAAGATGCGGCCTTGCAGATAAGCTCACAGGTTTCAATAAAATAATCAAAAAATAATTCCTCTTTAGCTGTAATTCTAAACATTAATCATACCTTCTTCCGACAAAATGTAACAAATTTACCTTGTAAGTATATAATAGTGTTAACTCTTTTACAACAAACTTAACATAGAATTAACAATCCCGTTTTATTACATTTGATGGATACTTTTTATGATATGTCTATTTAAGTTTTTGTTTATTATCTAATAGCTTTTTCAGGTATTGCCCAGTATAAGACCCTTTCACCTGTGCAACCTCCTCAGGGGTTCCTTCCGCAACAATATTCCCGCCTTTGTCTCCACCTTCTGGTCCAAGGTCTAGTACATAGTCAGATATTTTTATTACATCTAGATTATGCTCAATTATAACCATTGAATTCCCAGCGTCTACAAGTCTCTGTAAAATATCTATCAGCCTATGGACATCAGCAACATGCAATCCTGTTGTCGGCTCATCCAGTATATAAAGTGTGCTTCCTGTACTCCTCTTTGAGAGCTCAGTCGCAAGCTTTACTCTTTGTGCCTCACCGCCAGAAAGTGTAGTAGAGGGTTGTCCAACCTTTACATATCCAAGCCCTACATCAAACAAGGTCTGTAGCTTTCTTTGTATTCTAGGTACATTTTTAAAGAATTCTAGTGCATCCTCAACAGTCATATCTAGAACATCAGATATACTTTTACCTTTATATTTGACCTCTAATGTCTCCCTATTGTATCTTTTACTCTTACAAACCTCACATGGGACATATACATCAGGAAGAAAATGCATCTCAATTTTAATTATGCCATCTCCACTACAAGCCTCACATCTGCCTCCTCTAACATTAAAACTAAACCTTCCAGCTTTATATCCCTTCATTTTAGCTTCAGTAGTAGCAGCATAAATCTCTCTAATCAGATCAAATACTCCTGTATACGTTGCCGGATTTGATCTTGGTGTCCTTCCAATTGGGGATTGGTCAATATTAATTACTTTGTCTAAATAATTAACACCCTTTATGGTATCATGCTCGCCAGGTCTGGTCTTCGCTTTGTTCAACTGGCCAGCTAGGCTTTTATGCAAAATTTCATTTATCAGAGTGCTCTTACCTGATCCTGAAACACCTGTAATAGCAGTTAAAACTCCCAAAGGTATTTTTGCATTTATATTTTTGAGGTTATTCTCCCTGGCCCCCACAATTTCCAGCCATTTGCCATTGGGTTTTCTTCTTTCTTTTGGAATCTCTATTTGTTTTTTTCCACTAAGATATTGACCTGTAAGCGATTCCTCACATTGCAGAATACTATCTAGAGGTCCTTCAGCCACTACATAACCACCATGTATGCCAGCGCCTGGGCCCATATCTATAATGTAGTCTGCAGCATGCATAGTATCCTCATCATGCTCTACCACAATCAATGTATTTCCCAAATCCCTTAGCCTTGTAAGCGTACTTAGCAATCTGGCATTGTCCCTCTGATGCAGACCAATGCTAGGTTCATCAAGAATGTATAAAACTCCCATAAGTCCAGAGCCTATTTGTGTAGCAAGTCTTATTCTCTGGGCTTCACCTCCGGAAAGAGTTCCTGCCATTCTAGATAAGGTAAGGTAATTCAAGCCAACATCCACAAGAAACCCTATTCTGGCATTTATCTCTTTTAATATCTGATTTGCTATCAATTTGTGCCGTTCACTTAAATCTATCTTCAGAAAGAAATCCTTTGTATCTGAAATCGACATAGTAGACAACTTATGTATATTTTTTTCGCCCACTGTTACGGCTAGGCTTTCCGGCTTTAGCCTGGCGCCCTTACAGTCTGGGCAGGAATTATGACTCATAAACTGTTCATAATACTGCTTCATGCTATCAGATTGGGTCTCCTTGTAGCGTCTCTCCGTTACATTTATTACGCCTTCAAAAGCCGCCATATATGAACCACTACCATATTCCCGTTCATAGTCTACCTTTATTTTCTCGCCCTTTGTTCCGTTCAGAATTATATCTATTATTTCTGCAGGAAGCTTGTGGATAGGAGTATTAAGCTTGAATTTATAATGCTTCGCAAGAGCATTGAAAATCATCCTAGTGTAGGCATCTTCACTTTCTATATTCCAGCCAGATGCTACTATTGCTCCATCTGTCAAAGATAATGATCTGTCTGGTATAACTAAGTCAGGATCAACCTTTAGTAGATTTCCAAGTCCTGTACATGTGGGACATGCTCCAAAGGGATTGTTGAATGAAAACATTCTAGGAGTTAGTTCCTCAATACTTATGCCACAATCACCGCAAGCAAAATTTTGGCTAAAAAGTATTTCTTCCTTTCCTATAATATCTACAATTGCAATTCCTCCGCTCAAATGCAAAACTGTCTCTAACGAGTCTGATAATCGCTTTTGAATATCCTCATGAATAATAAGTCTATCAACAACTATTTCAATATTATGTTTCTTATTCTTGTCCAAGGTTATTTCATCGCTAACATCCATTACCTGTCCATCAACTCTTATTCTGACAAAGCCGCCCTTCTTTGCATCCTCTATCAGTTTATGATATTCTCCCTTTCGGCCTCTCACAACTGGAGCTAGTAGCTGTATTCTTGTGTTCTCGTCAAAGGCAAGTATCTGGTCAACCATCTGATCAACAGTTTGCTGAGAAATCTCCTTACCACATTTTGGGCAATGAGGTATACCTATCCTAGCATACAACAATCTAAGGTAATCATGTATCTCGGTAACTGTTCCTACAGTTGAACGTGGATTTCTACTTGTGGTTTTTTGGTCAATAGATATTGCTGGTGATAACCCATCTATATAATCTACATCTGGCTTCTCTATTTGCCCTAAAAATTGTCTGGCGTATGAAGACAAAGATTCAACATATCGTCTTTGCCCCTCCGCATAAATGGTGTCAAATGCCAAGGATGACTTCCCTGAGCCACTTAATCCAGTAATTACAACAAATTTGTCTCTAGGTATCTCAACGTCAATATTTTTAAGATTATGTTCGCGAGCGCCCTTTATAAATATATTATTCCTAATCATTTAAGCACCTTTTCTAATGTAAAATACATAATTTTATAAGCTATAATAAATTTTTATAGCTCGTAAATATATTATATCAAATGAAAATGCAAATGCAAACATTTGTTCTATTTTAACAATTTTATTTATTGATATTTATTTAACCATCTGTTATAATTTTAATTGGATATTAAATATCCAATTAAAATTACATAGTATCAAGGGGTGCTGGGAAATAATCCGGCTGAGATAAGTATATTTACTTAAAACCCTTATACCTGATCTGGATAATGCCAGCGTAGGAATGTTTAATTTTGTCATGCTGCGTTTTTTCAAACAGGTATGGCATTTTTTATTTTAAGGAGGAGTTTTCTATGAAGAAAATGTCTACCAGAATGTTGGTGGAGGCAGGGATAATGATTGCCCTTGCCCAAATTCTAAGTTTCGTAAAGATTTTCGAGTTTCCAAACGGAGGTTCAGTAACTTTAGGAAGTATGATTCCTATTATTATTTTCGCAATCAGATGGGGTTGTAAGCCAGGTATATTAGTTGGTCTGGTATATGGATTCCTGCAATATGCTTTGGGAACAAAATTCTCGTATCACCCACTAGGTATTTTTCTTGATTATATCTTTGCATTTGGCTGTCTTGGTTTCGCAGGATTGTTCAGAAAAAATCTATACACTATCATAGGGAGTATTTTTATCGCTATGGCTGGAAGATTTACATTTCACTTTATTTCAGGAGTTGTTTTATGGTACATGTATGCTAATGGAGTGAATGTCTATCTGTACTCACTTATTTATAATGGTAGTTTTATGCTGCCAGAGTTTATAATTTCAACTGTATTGGTTTGCGCTCTTTATAAGCCTTTAAAGAGGTATCTAGATCCAAGAAGGATAGATGCCAATAATCCAAATCGAGTTTAAATTATTAAAATAACTAGGATAAAAGAATGAGGGAATGACGCCTTGGCATCATTCCCTCATTCTTTGAATTCATTTTTATTTATACACATTGGAGGAGTAAACATTAGTTCCTATACTATAAAATTATGCAAATCAATCCACCGCTACCCTCGTTGATTATTTTCTGTAAGGTCTCTTGCAGCTTCATCTGCGCGTCCTCAGGCATTCTAACTAGTTTATTCTGTAAGCCCTCATTTACCAACTCGTGCAGTGATTTCCCAAATATATTTGACTCCCAAAGCTTAGCTGTATCGTTTTCAAACTCTCTCATTAAATATGAAACAAGCTCTTCAGATTGCTTCTCAGTTCCTACAAGAGGAGCTATTTCAGTTTCAATATCTGCCCTTATCATATGTATTGATGGTGCACTTGCACGGAGTTTAATTCCAAACCTATTCCCCTGCTTTATTATTTCAGGTTCTTCCAATGTCATCTCTTCCATCAGCGGAGAAACCACTCCATAGCCTTTTACTTTAACTTCGTGAAGAGCGTATTCTACTCTCTCATACTCTTTCTTGATCCTTGCTAAGTCTTTAATCAGACCAATTAATTTGTGCTCACCTTCGATTTCCATACCCGATTCTTCACTCAGAATCTTATATAGCAGACCGTCAGTAGTTGTTATATCAACCAAAACAGTACCTTCGCCTAGACTCACCTTATCAATAGAAGCCCTTTTTACGAAAGTATAACCTTCAAATGATGACATAGCTTCCTTAATATCTCTGATTTTGCTTGAGGACTTGAATGTTTCTCTAATCGAGTCAATCATCTCAACCTTAAGCCAATGCGAATTATCAAGAGCTTCCACCCATTTGGGAATATTTATACCAATTTCAGATATTTGGAACTCCTGCAAAATTCTCTCCATGATTGAGTCTATATCATCAATTCTGGTTTGCAAACAGTCCATCGCTAAAACTGTGACTCCATACTTATGCTCCAACTCATCACGTAGCTTGAGCGTTTCTGCATCTCTTGGTTTAGTTGAGTTAAGTATTACCACGAACGGCTTATTGATAGCCTTAAGCTCGGCTATTACCCTATTCTCTGCATCTACATAGTCTTGTCTTGGAATGTCTGAAATACTTCCATCTGTCGTAATTACTATACCAATTGTAGAGTGCTCATTTATTACCTTTTTAGTGCCAATTTCAGCTGCTTCTTCAAATGGAATCTGGTAGTCGTACCAAGGGGTAGTTACCATTCTTGGAGCATTATTTTCCATGTGTCCCACAGCACCCTTTACCATATAGCCGACACAATCGATCATTCTTACTTTTAACACTACATTCTCATCGATAACAATTTCAACTGCTTCGTTGGGGATGAATTTAGGTTCAGTGGTCATTATGGTTCTTCCAGATGCACTTTGAGGAAGCTCATCAATAGCCCTTTCCTTCTGATATGTGTTCTCTATATTAGGAATAACCAACAAGTCCATAAATCTTTTTATAAAAGTTGATTTCCCAGTTCTCACAGGTCCCACAATCCCTATATAAATATCCCCTTGAGTTCTTTCAGCTATTTGCTGGTATATGTTTAATTTTTCCACCTTTAGAACCCTCCCCTTATATTCTTACATGCCCAATTAGAGCTATGTATATTGTTCTTATTCAATATAAATATATGTCCATTAAAAAGTTATTATTACAAAATAAATAAAAAACTCAAGACATTTCTATCTTGAGTTAAACTTTACTGATCATATATTAAATTTTTGTGGATTCTGTAAGCCTACTTTCTTGCTCAACTATTCACTGCCCTAAATTAGTTCCAGTAGGCGCAGCCTACTTTCCATAACTATTGTCGAGTAGGTGCACCTCGCGGTACTTACCCCTCACAGATCCGGACGTGCCCAATTAAGGCATCCGGCTCTTCACTCCGCCATTCACATAAATCTTAGCCATATATGTTTACATAGATTTTAGGT
>DATCID010000011.1:0-4495 GCA_036507975.1 Ruminiclostridium sp. | reverse complement strand
CAGTATATGAAAACGTTGCGCTTTTTAATCTTAAATATGCACCATTCCTTAACCAGAAGGAAGAAGTTTGTGTATTGTTTAAAGCCGGGGAATTAGTGATACGCGGATTTAACGCATTTGTGTTTTCAGGGGTCCAATAATTCATATCATCAACCAATACATTCATGTTGTTAAAAAATGCCCCACTATTCCCATAAAGACTTGCTTTAGCAGCACCTTGAAATAACAGATCTAAACTAAAACCTTTATATCGAACATTTGGAGAAATACCATAGATAATTTGCGGAGTCTGAGCATCGCCGATCTGGGTGATATCGTCATTGTTAATATTCCCATCGCCATTAATATCTTTGTATCTTATATCTCCTGGATGTACCGTCCCCCAAGGTTGCACTGCTATTCCGGACTTTAGGTTTCCACTGGCATCAAAATCTGAAAGTTGAAAGAAGCCAAGTGATTCAAATCCAAATTGACTACCTAATGGTCTTCCAGTTAATCTGCGATTTGGATTATCATATGTTGTAGCAGTTTCAAAAACCTGTAATAAGGTATTTTTTGCATAAGTAAAATTACCGCCCAGAGTTACTTCAAAATCCTTTGAGATCCTGTAAAAAGAACTAACAGAAAACTCTATTCCCTGGTTTTTCATGATCCCTGCATTTGCCTGACTGAGACTTATCCCATATTCTTTAGGAACAACTACATTCGGGCTAACCAGCATATTCGATCTTTTTTCATAAAAGTAATCAGCTTCAATGTTCAACAATCCCTTCCACAAGGTTGCTTCCAAGCCTATATCCGATTTTTTTGCTCTTTCCCATGTAATATTTGGATTGCCTTCAATATTTGGAGTGATTCCTTGCGTAACATTTCCTCCAATAACATAAGCTGGACCAAATACTTTATAAGTACTCAAGTATTGGAATGGAGATCCTGCAAGGGCGCCAGATTCTCCATAAGATCCTCTAATTTTAAGATTATCAATCCAACTAAAATTTTGTTTAATAAAATTTTCTTCAGATAATCTCCAACCAACAGAAAATGCCGGGAAAAAACCAAATCTGTGACCAGGAGCAAAATAGTAACTACCATCATATCTCCCGCTAGCCTCGAATAAGTATTTTGAATTATAATCATAGGTTGCACGGTAAACCAATCCCATTTGTTTTTCTTCACTTGAAGATCCCGAATTCGAGATATCCGCCAGACTTGAACTTCCCAGGTCTAATTCATCAAGATCCAGGTTATAATTTATTCTGCTGGCGGCAAAATTCAGATAATTATTTGTTTTTGATTCAAATAGAATTAAAACGCCAATATTATTATTCCCTAACTTTCTATTATAGTTAAGACTTGCCTGAAAAGTAAGCTGTGTAGCATTGCTAATAGATTGAGTTAATGAAGACTTATTTTGCCCGAATATTCCATCAATGTACTGATAAGGTGTTTTCGTAGTATCAATGGACCACAGATGAACGGGTGTTATCCATGTTTTATATAGATTAACCGTAGGATCATAAGCAACAGTACCTTTTAGACTTAGTCCTTTGATAAAAGGTATCTCTTGTTCGACAGAAAGCTGTGTTAATATTTGAGAAGTGTTGACATTTGAGTAACCGGAACTATAAATACTTCCGTATGGATAAGCAGCATTTAATCCGTTACTAAACCGAACCGGGTATATTGGAAGGGCATATTGCATCAATTCAAAAATTCGATCAGTACCTATAGCGGGATAGGTGTTTTTTTGTTGTCTCCCATTAATAGCAAATGAAGCTTTCGTCGTTTTAGTGACCTGGGCGTCCAACTTAAGGTCCAAGTTATATCTTTTCTGATGGGTTGGTTTCCAGATTCCTGCTTCATCCAAATAACCAATACTGCCATAATATTTTATCCTGTCAGTACCTCCCGACACCTCAATATTATGACTTGTAAGGAGCGTATTTTTTTGCATTAATTCTGCTACGGCATCACTGTTAGCATATGCGTCAGGATTAGACCCATCTTTATATTTCTGAAGAGCATAAGCAGAAAATCTCGGTGGATTGCCTTCATTTAATGAAGCAGCATTTCTTAATGTAGCATATTGATATGCATTGACATATTTTGGCAGAATGGTTGGGTTCTGAAAGCCTACGTATCCGTTATAAGTCAATAAAGGGGCACCTGTTTTGCCTCTTTTTGTTGTGATCAAAAGAACTCCATTAGCACCGGCTACACCATACGGAGCAACTGCAGCAGCATCTTTTAAAACTGTAATTGTTTCAATGCTATTAGGATCGAGGTCTTTAAAATCTCTGGGAATGCCATCAACGACTACTAAGGGTTTTGTGGATCCTATTGATGAAATCCCTCTTATATAAATGGCGGCCGCATCTTTGCCTGGTTCACCAGAGTTCTGCCTAAAAATTACCCCTGCAAGGCGCCCTCCCAGCCCGTTATTCAAATTAGCAATAGGAGTAGTGGCTATTTTTTTTACTTCCAAGGTTGAAACGGCAGCCGTTATGGATGTTTTCTTTTGTGTTCCATAACCTACTACCACTACTTCACTTAGTTGTGCAACATCGGATGTAAGTGCTACATTCAGAGTAGTTTGTCCGCCTACAGCAACTTCTTGTGCTAAATAACCGATAAATGAGAATTGAAGACTTACTGAAGTATTGGGCACTTCCAACGAATATTTACCTAATGCATCAGTTGTTGTTCCTATGGTTGTCCCAACAGCAACAACGTTTACACCTATTAAAGGTTCGCCAGTATTGGCATCTGTGACAGTACCTTTGACCATAACCTTTTGAGGGTTATCAATAGGATTAGATTTACCCTCTCCGAATCCTGCTGCTGATAGATTAAAAGTCAATGACACGAGCAAGATCACTATCAGATTCAAGTACAAGAGGATTTTTGATTTTTTCCTTATGGAAAAAACAGATAAAAAAAATTCTTTCATAGTTTTAAAGTTATTAGTTAGAATTTAGGATAAAAGAGTTATTAACTTAATAATTTCAATATCAAAATTGCACATTTGTCAACAAGAGAATAAATTATTGGTTTTAAATAATAGGATTTCACTGATTAATTTAAGGTATTAGATTCCATAGGCTATTATGTTTAAAATTTCTGATAATTGCAATGCTTCTACTGATCAAAATCCAACCAGATAAAATGTTTGAGAGACTATTAGTTAAAAACTGAACTTTCCTCATCTGTCATTCATTTATTATAGCGTTTCACGTACTCTAGTGTTTTTGATAATGAAATTTCTTCCTGCTCTGAGGGCCAATATTCAAGTCCGAAATATTCCTTGTATCCGAAATCATTTATTGCATCCAGAACTGAAGAGTAGCTGATCTCTCCTAAATAAAGTTCATTCCGGCCTGGTACACTGGCAAAATGAAAATGCCCGATCAAGGAAATATTATTCTTTATAGTTGTAATAAGGTTTCCTTCCATGATTTGCATGTGATATATATCATATAGAAACTTCAGTCCGGGATTATTAACAATTTTTACTATATCAAAACCAGTTTTTGAAGATGTCAGGAAGTATCCCGGATGATCAACATGCGAATTAAGCGCCTCCAGAACCAAAGTAATACCCTCTTTATTTACTATTTCCACAGCTTTAGCAAGCGTTTCTGCAATACTGTCAACCTGCTGCTGAAATGTATAATCGATAATTTCATTACCAGTGCAGGTAATCAGTTTCTTACAATTTAGTTTATGTGCAATATCAATGGTTTCTTTAAGTCGTTCTAGATATTTATCTTTATCTTCTGGTTTCGTAAGAAATCCGCCTATCAACCCGTCCGGTGAATTAACCACCAAATCAGTTATAGTAATATTCAAATCCTTACATAGAAAAGAAATCTCCCGGATATTTTTCTTACGCGGTATCAAATTATTCCCAGTAAATTCATGATCCCAAAACCAAAATTCAACTGCCTCAAATCCGAGTTTTTTTACTTTTTTAATTTTTTCGGAAGTATCGGTACCCAAAAAAAAGGGCTCGATGCATAAATCTATTTTTGGCATGGTAATTCTTCCTAATTATAAATAAGCATTCGCAACTTTATATATACCATCGGCAATCATATCACAATCCTCTTCTGTCATTTGAGGAGGAATGTCAATATGAATTGACCGTTGAAGATATTGTATTGTATTGGGGTTCATCTCTGCAGAATATTGAATCTTGCCTCCCTTTTTCAGATAATAATCACAGGTATAGGGGCAGCCTTCGCTGGTTGCAGTCCATTTGTTAAGAATCATTTCCCAATGAGTGTAAATATGCCAGTCCGGTACACTTTTATTATGCATAGATGATGTTGCAATACCTTCTGCCTTCAAGGCATCGGCAAATCTGCCAGTCAAGTCTGGATCCTGCAGGTAAAAAATTAGAACCACTCCGGTATCTCCTTCAGTATCATTCAATCTGCGAAATTCTAAGCCCCTGATATTTCCAATAGCATTTTTTATTCGCAATTTATTATAT
>DATCID010000010.1:0-53787 GCA_036507975.1 Ruminiclostridium sp. | reverse complement strand
AAGCGGATGGTAATGGATACCAACCTCTGCCATATGTATTAAGTGCAACATTCGTTATTCCACCTGGTGTTGGTGTTACTGTTGGCGTTGGTGTTGGTGTTGGTGTTACTGTTGGCGTTGGTGTTGGCGTTGGTGTTGGCGTTGGTGTAACTGTACCACCTGTCGCATAAAGTTCAAGTTCTGTTACCCCAGTCTTTGCACCACTTGTATGCGTAAATACAACTCTAACTTTTTCAGTGCTTACAGCTGTAAATGTCACTGTATTAACTGCACTACCAGCAGGAGCTATTGGTGACTTAGACTGGCTTACAGCATCCACCCAAGTGGTACCATTCCAGTATTGTACATTATAGCTAACAGGTGCCTTTACTCCACCGTTATCATCATATATATATACTTTGGCTTGACTTACCGTTTTAGCAGTACCAAAATCTACAGCCAACCAATCCGTAGAATTTAGAGATTGATAACTCGTCCATCTATCATGAGGCGAATCTGTGTAAACTATAACGCCATTTACTGCTTCCCACACATTATCATAGCTACTCGTATAGGATGCTGTTACCTCCGGATATCCTATTCCGCTGATATTGAGGGCAACATTTGTTACTGGCGTTGGTGTTGGTGTTGGTGTTGGTGTTCCGCCACTTACTGAATAAAGTTCAAGTTCTGTTACCCCTGTCTTTGCACCACTCATATGTGTAAATACTACTCTTACCTTTTGAGTGTTTACTGAAGTAAATGTCACAGTATTTAGTGCACCGCCTGTAGGAGCAGCTGGTGAATTAGACTGACTTGCAGCATCCATCCAATCGGTTCCATTCCAGTATTGTACGTTATAACTGGCAGGAGCTTTTACTCCACCGCCATCACTATAAATGTATAAATTAGCTTGACTTATTGTTTTATCAGTACCAAAATCTATTGCCAACCAATCTGTCGCATTTGGAGATTCATAACTAGTCCATCTGTCATCTGGTGTAGCTGCATAGTTTATAACGCCATTCACAACTTCCCAAACATTATCATAACTAAATGTATAGGATGCAGATACCTGCGGATAACCTATCCCACTAGTATTCAGTGCCAAATTTGTTGCTGCTACTGCTGAAATACTTAAAAAGTTAAACAAGGTTGTAATTATCGCAAGTACCAAGATAATGGAAATATACCTGGATTTTAGATTCTTAATTTTCAACATAATTTACCATCCTCTCATTTTTACATAATTATACCGATTATTTTTAAAACCACGTTTTCTTTCATAATCACGTCCTTGATTATTTATTACGTTCAAAAAACGTCGTTACCTAATAATCCTACCTTTTACAAAATTACAATGTCAACTCATCTTAATATACTTATTACCAAAAGGAACGGCAGATCTGACCTGCTCCGCCGTTCCTTTCTGTAATTACTATGATACCAAATAGTATAATCGCATACTTATATTATTCTGTTCTTTTTACTGAGCTAAACCAATTGCCTTTAGTTGTGTATAGGAATCGTCAAGCATTTTTTGTCCGCCAGCTTTTAACCATTTATCTTTAAAAGCAGCATAATTTGTGTCTTTGCCTGAAATATATTTGAAACTGAATTCAAATACAATCTTATTTAGTTGGTCCACAACTGTAGAATCTAATGTAGTCATCATTCCTTCTTGACCATAAGCAGGAAGTTTCATTGTTATTCCATCCAATTCCTTTTGTCTGATTGCAGTGGCAGTTAAAGTGTCTTGTGTACTTTCTATTACTAAATCAGCGCCTGTGGCAATACTGAAGCCATAGTCATATAATCCTTTGTTTGCGCCGTCATATTGTCCTCTTTTGTTTACTCCAGCATTTCCTGTAGCATTTAAGAATTTATATCCATCTCCAGCATCTTTCAAAACGAAACCATCAATATCTTGTCCCCAGCGAAGTTTAAAGTAGCCTTCGTTCGGATATGTTGTAGCATCAATGACTGCAAGTATACGATCCAATCTTTCCTGATCCTTTTCTGCACTTGCACTTACAGTTTGTACTGTAGCAAATAAACCACCTGCAGGAAGTTTACCACCTTCTTCTGAACCTTTAGGCATTGGCATCGTGTCCCACCAGTCTATTGTTTTACCTGTAATACCTGTTGCGTTTTCAGTTTCATTGATCAATACGCCAGGATACCATGCTGTTCCGAACTTACCGTTGTATAACATTGGTTTTCTATCTTCCCACCCTACTGTAAAGAAGTCAGGGTCAATTAACTTTTCAGAGTAAGCTATTTTTATGAAATTAAGGAATTTTTCATAGTTACCATCTATGATAGGATGTGTAACTTTTTTATCAGTACCTACATAATAATCTCTTGGTCCATACATACATATCAGATTATCAATTTCTCCGAAACCATTCTTTCCACCAGCCGAAGTGAATGCATATGTATCGTTTTTACCATTTTTATCAGGATCATTCTTTGCAAACTTTCTAGCTACCTCTAAAAGTTCGTCAGGTGTTGTTGGCATTTGCAAACCTAAAGTAGTCAACCAGTCCTTACGAATTTTAAAAGACCAGTTTTGAGGAGCAGACGCTGGAGCTATTAATGCAAGCTTTCCAGCTACACTAGCAGCACTTCTTTGAGCATCAGACATACTATTAAAAACAGAAGGTACCTTGTCCTTATATAAGTTCCAATCGTCGATTGTCAGTTTTGCTTCATGAAGTTTTATAATCATATTCTTGTCATAACTACTGACCATATCCGGTGCATCACCTGAAGCAAATCTAACCATAACCTGTTCATTAAAGTTAGGAACGCCAGTCAATACAAAATCAATATTGAAAGTTTCATCGAGCCATTTTTTATATACATCGTCTGCTCCACCCACAGGTGTTCCCACCCATGTACCCTGCATCATTTCAATTTTCAATTTTTTTTCAAACTTATTAGTTTGAGTAGCTGCAGTAGCAACCACATCCGTGGTGCTACTCGAACTTACAACAGTAGTATTGTTGGTTGTACTATTACTTTCACTTCCACACCCTGCAAAAACTGTGGGAATCAAAACGCATAGTACAGTTATTAAAGCAAATACCTTTTTCATTTACAAATTCCTCCTCTTTTTTTTTTATACGTAACCTTTTAGGTTTGTAACTTAATTCATTTGGAACATAGAAAAATCAAAAATGTTATCCTTTAACTGAACCTGTATACACACCTGTAACAAAGTATTTTTGTAGAAATGGGTATATGCAGAGTATAGGTATTATTCCCAGTACTGTAGTAGCCATCTTTAACGTTAAAGAGGATACCCTACTCACCGGATTCAAAATACTCTGGTTAAAACTAAAACCCAGACTCTCTTGAAATAGGTTGTAAATAATAAGTTGCAAAGGCATTAGTTTAGAGTTTCTTATATACACAAGTGCATCAAACCATGAATTCCATTGCCCTACTGCGGTAAAGAGCACCCAAGTTGCAATGACAGCTGTACTCATAGGAATTATTATTTTTATCAGCATTGAAAATTCACTTACTCCATCCATTTGTGCTGATTCTTCAATTTCAGCAGGAATATTCGAAAAGAACTGTTTAAATACCAGAACTCCAAATCCATCTACTAATGAAGGAATAAAATATACTGGAAATTTGTTCATCAGACCCAATTCCTTTATTACCAAATATGTAGGAATCAGTCCTCCAGGAAAAAGAATTGTAACCAAAACCATGATAAGCATTATTTTTTTTCCAGGCAATCCTTTTCTGGAAGTAACATAACCCATAACCAACGTAAAAGCTACTATAAGCGTAGATCCAATAACAACACGAAGAACACTTATAAAAAATGCATTGAAAAAAAGAGGCGATTTAGTAATAATAGTTATATAAGCATTAAAAGTTGGATCTGCTGGTAACAAAACAATCCCGTTTTTCTCAACCCATTCCCTTTCTTTTGTAAAAGATAAAACTAAAATATAAAACAATGGATACAAGCACATTCCTGAAAACAAAATAATACTTAACTTAATAATTCTTTGGTATAATAATTCTGCTACATTTGCTTTCATATTTTTTCATCCTCACCATAATCCGACTTTAGTATATTTTACTGATAATTTATTACAAATTAAAATTGTCACTAGCCCGAAAGCTGACTGGAAAAACGACACAGCACAACCTAAACTGTATTCCAGATTTGATAATCCCATCCTATACACCCATGTATCAATTACATCTGAAATAGCAAATACTGGTGGACTGTAAAAGAGAAGAATTTGTTCCATCCCAGCTCCTCTTAGTATGTTTCCTAATGATAAAACCAGTAGGAAAATTACAACATTACGTATACCAGGAAGAGTTACATATTGTATCCTCTTTAACGGTCCGGCACCGTCAATTTTCGCAACCTCGTATAGCTCAGTATTTATTGATGTTAAGGCAGCTAAATATATAATAGTATTCCAACCTATTTCTTTCCATATAGCTGAACCCAATAATAGGGGTAGAAACCAATTTTCTTCTACTAAATAATTCCGCCCAGATAATCCTAATTTGCTTAGCAAAGAGTTGACAAGTCCTCCATTTGAGAAAAAAGCATACGTTACTGCATAAACAACTGTCCACGAGAAGAAGTGAGGTATATATATAATAGTTTGACATATTCTTTTTAATCTATGTCCAAGTAAGTCAAAGAGTAAAATTGCTAATATAATGGGCGGGAGGAATCCAGTGATTAAACGAAGCAGACTTAGATAAAACGTATTATAAACTACTTGTGATATTTCTGGTGCTGTGAGTATTTGTACAAAATTATCAAAGCCTACCCATCGACTACCCCATATACCTTCTGCAAGTTTATAATCCTTAAACGCCAATATTACTTGGAGAATTAGGGGTATATACCTAAATACTATTAAAAAAACAATACAAGGGAACACAAGAGCATAAAGCACCCAATATCTTCTCATTATATCCTTAAATCTCTTCCTTGGACTAATAACGTAATGATTCATTTTATTTTACCCCTCTGTCTTGCGCTATAAAAAATATTAAATATCAAAGTTTAATGAAAGTTAATTTGCCAGTTATTTAATTAATACTTCTTTATGTGACAATTATAGATTAAGATTGTTGGGTAAACAATGTACTTGATTTGATATTTTGTATGACTAATTCAACATACTTATTTCTACTTATAATACAGAATAAGTTTTACAAATTCAAATTATAGAAATGAATATCCTTGATATGCTTTCCGACTTAATTTTTTATAAATAAAAGAAAATTCGAAAAATATAGTGTGGTCTATTGTACTTTTGGTATTGTCATTTTTACTATAGTCCCACTTTGTTCATTACTCTCCAGTGATATACCATAATCCAATCCAAAGGCTAGCTGAATTCTTTGGTTGACATTAACAAGACCTAAATGATCTGATTCAGCCAATGTACTATCTGTAAGTTTTTCACGAATAAAAGAAAGCCTTTCAGAATCAATTCCACAACCATTATCCTTAATAATGAATTCTATGCAGCTTTCACTTTCCGTACATGCTATTTTAATTATACAAACTTTTTCAAGTTTTCCCATACCATGGGATAAAGCGTTCTCTAGTAAGGGCTGCAATGTCAATTTCACCATTTTATATTCCTTAATATTATCACATATTTCCCATTCAACTAAAAAACGTTCCTTGAACCTATGTTTTTGAATTTTAATATATATTTCTGCGTGTTGAATTTCCATATCTATGCTTACAAGATGACTTTTTGAATCAAGGCTTAAGCGAAGTAACTTGGAGAGATCATTCACCATCGCAGAAATCTGATTTTGACCGTTAAGAAGCTGAAGTGCTTTCCAATTGATGGACTCCAAGGTGTTATACAGAAAATGCGGGTTGATTTGAGCCTGAAGTGCAACTGACTGTGCCCTTTTTAATAAATCCATCTTGTTTTCCAGTTCAGTTCGAATAATAATGTTCTGCATCTGTGATTGCTTGATACTGCTGGATATAAAACCGACTTCATCAATTATTTTGAAATCAGATTCTCCCAATTTCTTAAAATTACCATTTTTATTATTAATGACATCTAAAATAATTTGGATTGGTCGATATAATTTATACGTTATTATCCAAGATACAATCAAGGTAACAAAAAGCACTAGTAGTACTAGAAAAATTACAGTATATTTCATATCCCGAATACTCTGATTATAAATGCCAATGGGTGAGACAAGTACATAGCGCCATTTCATGTTACCTGATCCTACAACAGATACTATGCTTTTTGCATCATCTAAATCAATAAACCCGTTTAATTTTTCAGAAGCCAGTAAGGATTTAATCTGTGGGTAAACTATATCTAATTTGTTATTTTTGTATATGTTCCTACTGTCAGCTATAATATTGTTATCCATATCAAGAATAAACATTCTGGATTCAGAAGTTTGAAACATGCTCCTGGCTTTGGCCATAAATACATCGTTACTGGATTTTAAAATAACGACTCCGATAATTTCACCAAAAGAACGAATATATGCTTTTAGGAACATACTTCCACCATAAGCTTCAAAATAGCTGTCTCCATCTTGAATATTTTCATAATCAACCATTTGTGCCGGTATATTTCGGAGATTAATTTGATAGAATCCTGTCCAAGAACTACCTACTGCGATGAAATAATCCTTATTTCGAAAGTGAATAATAATATCCTTCACATCGCTGTTTGTCGATGCTGTATAGTCAATTTGTTTCTGAATATTATCAATCAATTGGATTGTATCAAAGGAACTATATAAGGACCCCTGAGAATAAAAGGTAAGTAAATCCTTATAATTAGCAAGTTTGACAGCTGTAACCTTACCTCTCTCTGTAATATTATCAATCTCGTTTTTCAATTTAATCAATGTGTTTCTATTATTGTTTTCGACTTGCTGATTAATTATTTTAGTATTGTAACTATAAATCACCAGCACAAGTAGCATTATTGGAATCACCAGTATCAATAATATCAGTTTGTAATTCTTTATAAAGATACTGTTAAATTTATAGTCTTTCATAGTTAATACAAAACCATCAATAAAGTGCTTGTTTATTATCTTTGACATTTATTTCTCCTATCTTTAACAAGGGAATTACCAATACTTTAATCATCATTAAGCCTTATTCCGATAGTCGTTGGGTGTATGGCCAAAAGTCTTTTTGAAAATTTTGTAAAAATGTCGCACATCTTTATAACCAATCATCTCCCCTATCTGATATACCTTATATCTGTGATCAGTCAGAAGTTCCTTGGCTTTTTCCATTTTATGTCTAGTAATATATTCAGTAATATTTTCCCCTGTCTCTTTTTTAAACATCCGGCTTAAATAAGTGGGATTCAAATATACTAATTGAGCAATATCTGCTGTGTTGATTTCTTCAAGTATATGCTCTTCTATGTATTCTTTTATCTTTCGTACATGTGGTTTTCCAATCATAACAATATGCCTTTTATATTCCTCTAGAACCTGCATGCAATAGGCTATAATAATATCCGTAGAGTCTGAAAGAATAATTTTTTTATATACACTTTCATCGTTATATAAAATAGGAATCTCAAGAACATTATTGATAAAGAAAATACGAAGTTCAAATATAAAAGTTACTGCATATTTTTGAAGTAACGAAAATTTGTCTTTTAAATCACTTTCTATTATAGTACTCATACCGTCCAATATCATATCCACATCATTTCTATTTATTGCGTCTTTGATAATTGGAAGAGGTTGTCCAAATTTATCTTTCCCATAGAAATAATTATCTTTGATTTTATCAGGTTCAGAGATATTAGACCAATAACTTCTCTTATTATCATTAAACAAATCTTTCAAATTAGAAAAATAGCTTACTTTTACCATTTCCAAATCGTAACCAAGCAGATTTTTAACAGTAAGCATCCTAGGCGTAATATACTTTTCTATGTAGTCATCCTTGCAATCATTTTTTATTTCTGACCAAATGATCAAATCTATACTTTCGGCATGAAAATGTACAGGCACTGAAGAAAAAATATCACTATCACCGTTTAGAACACTAAATAATCTATCCACATTTTTTTGAGATAAGCAGCTCAACTTTAAATCTGATGTTTCAGCAGGAACTCTCCTGCATAATGTACAAAACCACCAAGAGTATTTAACTGCACTTTCTTTAAATCCGGATATTTCAAGAATATTAGTTAAAGTATTCTCTTCTGGAATTCCTTCACTCAGTAATTTGCTGAACATCATCTGTCGAAAAAGCATTAAGACTTTTTCCTGTTTTTTATTCTTCTCCCGCCGATTCCTATTCTCAAAGGTCTGCTTTTCTAAATCTATTCTAATTAAACAAAAAACCTCATATATTTCATCTATATTGGTAGGCTTTAAAAAATAATTTTTTACATTATATTTTATTGCTCGCTGTGCATACGCAAAATCACTATACCCACTTAAAAGTACAACCCTGATTTTTGGCTTGTTTTCTTGTACCCACTTTGCGATATCTAATCCTGATTGGCGAGGCATGACGATATCGGATATTATCACATCCACATCATTACTCTTTAAATATTCGAGGGCGGTATCTCCGTCAGAAAAAACCTCAGAAATAACAAATCCAATAGATTCCCAATCAACTACATTTGCTAAACCATTCCTAATATCTTCTTCGTCTTCAACTATGATAATATTGTAATAATCCATATTCATATTTCGGCTCCTTTGATATCGTGGGAAATAGCAGACTAATTGGGCTGATGCTTTTAATATATAATAACTTCTACTCATTTGTCAATTTGGGCTATCCGTTTATGAATTTCAATCATATGATCTTTTTGCTTGTAATGAGCCCAATTCCTCGTCCCCTGATACCAACAGCGTTATAGTACATATACAAAACATCATTTACAGGATTAAAAACTATAGATATCTTATGTGCGAAATTCTTATCTAATCCTTCAGGATGATCTCCTGCTTTGTATAACGGTTCCGAGTCTTTTGTCCAATGAAGTAGATCATAGGAAAAAGCAGCCATTATATGTGCACTCCATACTTCTTGTTCTATTTTCACTCCAAAATAGAACATTACCCAATGATCTTCATCATAAAATACTTTTCCATCCGAACAAAAATATTCATCGTAGCTTCCCTTTTCCCCGTTTTCCAAAATTGGATTTATCTTATACCTTTCCCAATTTAATAAGTCCTCAGAAAATGCCACCCCTATTTGTTCATATATTCCATTTGCAGCATTATAAAAGTTGTAATATTTGCCATCATGTTCTAAGAGCCATGGTTGGTAGATGCAATCTTTTTCCCATTCATTAGCTCCATCGACAGATAATATAGGTCTTTCATTTGATATTCGTTCCCACTTTAGACCATCTTTGCTAATTGCTCTGCCTTCTGCACCAGGTCTTATTTCGTACCCTCCCTGTTTTGGATAGCATCCATAAAGTGCTTGATACATTCCATTTACTCTTTTTAGTATCCGTTTATCTTTTAAATTATAGCTCTGAAATAGAAGTCCTCCAAAGGACACTCCCCCGAAATCATAAACTCCCGCTCCACCATAGCTCATCACAAGACCTTTATTCTCCCAACATATAAGATCCTTACTACTCACAAGCATAGTTTGATATCCAACGCCTTCAAATCCGGTATAAAACATGTACCATTTATTATCACCCTCTATCTGAAATACCAAAGGACAGTCTACACTTTTAAACTCCATTCCATCAGCCAGCTGAGTAGAAATTAAATGTTCAGGATAATGATACCATCCATGAAATTTTGATGACCACTTATTAATTATACCACTATCAATTTTCCAACTTTCATTTTGCATTTTAACTACCTCCTAAATTATATTCATAAATTCAAAAAACGCTTGATAAATGTTATTTTAAGCTTTAAAATACTATTATAGAATGATATATTCCGTTATATATTTTGCATATTCAGACTATTTAGGAGGAATTATGAAAAATGATTGGCTTCATATGAATTGCCCCCCTTTCCCAGCCTTCATAAGTTGTGGTAAATCTTTTTTCATGCCAGGGGATGTCCACGCAGAAAGAATATTTCCCACTTTTGTTATTATGTTCATAATCCACGGAACAGTCTATTTAACCGAAGGAGAAAATCATTATGATCTTACCGCTGGAGAGTACTTTATTCAAACACCAGGGATACGGCACTACGGTTATAAGCCAAGTAATGAAAATGCAGAATACTTTTGGATACATTTCATTCCGCAAGGAAATTATTTGCTTTATCTACCTGATTCACAGGAAGTAAATAAGAACAATGTTATAACTATAACGGATACCGGTGTTGGGATTAGGAAACCTGAAATACTTATCAATTTAAAGATGAATGATTCTTATCCAATAGAAGAGTTTTCTAATCTACTATCCGAATTAGTTCATACTTTTAGTGTATTGCAGTACCCTATAAAATCACAAAGTATCTTTACTAAACTGATAGGGTACATGTCTGAAGCTAAAAATGTAAACTGCTTATATGAAAAAGATATCCTTGCAGATCATGTGCATAAATATATAAAAATAAATTATAAAACATGTATTAATTTAAAAATAATATCTTCTACTTTTAATTTCACACCTGATTATATTACAAGGTGTTTCAAACAAAGATTTGGGCTTACACCAAGTGAATATGTTTCACAATTAAAAATGGATTTTGCAAAAAATATGCTCACAAGCACAAATAAAAATATAGAATACATAGCAAATGAATTAGGGTATACTGACCTTGCAGTCTTCAGCCGAATGTTCAAAACATTTGAAAGAGTTGCTCCATCTAAATATCGACATCAAATATGGGGCGATAAGCTATGAAAAAAAATCCTCAAATCTCTTTAATAAGATTTGAGGATTTTTTAATTGGAGGCGCTACCCAGATTTGAACTGGGGATAGAGGTTTTGCAGACCTCTGCCTTACCGCTTGGCTATGGCGCCGTCAACATAGAGACAGACCACATATGTAATCTGTCTCATTTTTTTGGAGCGGGTTAAGAGATTCGAACTCTCGACTTTCACCTTGGCAAGGTGACACTCTACCGCTGAGTTAAACCCGCATCTTGGTGCCCAGAGCCGGAATCGAACCAGCGACACGGGGATTTTCAGTCCCCTGCTCTACCGACTGAGCTATCTGGGCAAATTGGCGACCCGGAACGGGCTCGAACCGTCGACCTCCAGCGTGACAGGCTGGCATTCTAACCAACTGAACTACCGGGCCAAAAATTGTCTTCACGGAAATGGTGGGAACTGTAGGGCTCGAACCTACGACCCTCTGCTTGTAAGGCAGACGCTCTCCCAGCTGAGCTAAGCTCCCATGGTTATTTCCGTGAGCGACAATTGATAGTATACAAAAATTCTCGACTAAAGTCAACAACTATATTTGTTTTCTTTAAGAATTATTATAAGTACGCGTTATTATACTCGTAAAAGCTTTAAATATCTAAGCTATATAATTTCAGTATATCTCTCAATTGTTCCCTTTAATAAGCATCTCAATATCCTGGTTAGTAAAATTGTATTTGGTATTACAAAAGTGGCATTGCAGCTCTGCGCCCTGTCCATCTTGGAGAATTTCAAGCAGATCATTTTTTCCAATACTAATCAAATTTCTCTCCATCCTGTCTCTTGAACAGTTGCACTGGAAATTAAATGGTACCTTTTCAACAATTCTCGGATTCATCTCATCTAATAGCATCTCTAGAATCTGTTCTGGCGAAGTTCCTTGTGCCAATAGCTTAGATGTTGGCGGAAACCCAATTAATCGTTTCTCGAGCTTCTCAACGGTTTCCTCCTCAGCGCCAGGCATAAGCTGGATTATGAATCCACCTGCACTTATGACGCCATGTGTATCTACTAATACACCGAGAGCAACTGTTGATGGCACCTGTTCTGATGTAGCAAAGTAATATGTCAAATCATCAGCTATCTCACCAGAAACTAGCTCTGTAAATCCAATATACGGCTTACTAAGCCCCATATCCTTTATAACATTAATATATCCGAAGCCCACTGCTGTTCTTATATCTAGTTTACCATGATCATTTAGAGGTAGGTCTACATTTGGGTTGTGGACATATCCCCTTACGTTTGCACTAGAGTCAGATACAACGACTATTCCTCCAAGAGGGCCATCACCCTTAATTTGAATGGTAAGCTTGTCTTTTTCGCCCTTTAACATTTTTGACATCATACCTGCCGCCGTAAGTGTCCTTCCTAAAGCAGCTGTGGCTATTGGTGACAATCCATGTGTCTTGGAGGCTTTATCTACAAGCTCAGTAGATATTGCAGCAAAAGCGCGTACTGTGCCCTGTGCGGCCGTCGCACGTACGATGTAGTCTTTCATGATTCCTCCATGCCCTATATGTTTTATAATTGAATTCCTTAGTAATATTGAAAACCCCGATATATGTAATATATCGGGGTCATAATGGCTACTTCAGTATATAGTTAAAGCAAAAATTAACCTCTCTGCACGTTTGCAGCCTGAGGACCTTTTGCTCCTTCAACAACGTCGAATACTACTTCTGAGCCTTCTTCAAGTGTTTTGTATCCGTCCATAGTGATTGCTGAAAAATGTACAAATACGTCATTTCCGCCATCTCTCTCGATAAATCCAAATCCTTTTTCTGCATTAAACCATTTTACTCTACCTTTTTCCATTGTTCAATTCCTCCTGAATTATTACTAAACTTATTGCGCGACCCTGTCGCTTACTTTTAACAACAAATAGAATTTTAACATATATACATTCAACTGTCAATTATATTTAATTAAATATTTGATATTATGCTATTTTTAGAACTTTAAAGCTGAATAACCCTAATTTATTGTGTAGTCTCAGCCGACAATTATTTCCATAAATTGCAATATAATTATTTAACTTTTTTACAAATATAGAAATTCCTTTGGCTTTTTGCTGATGGTTTCTTTAATTTTAAATCATCATATATTTCGATGAATTTTAGATCAGAATCTCCTATAAACCCCATTATATCATCATTTGAATATGACTTCTCAAAATGAGTCTCATCAAATCTTTCATAAAATTCATCACGTTTTACGAAAAATGTTAAATCAAACCTAGCCTTTTTTGTTCTAGGATTAAATTCGTTTTCCCAAAAATACGTAACATCCTCACCTATTTCATAAAATAGATTATTTGAGATAATATTTTCAAACTTATACTGAGTATTTATATCAAAAATGAAAAATCCACCTGGATTTAAGTAATTTTGAACGTGCTTAAATAATTTATGAATTTGTGATGCTTTAGTCAGGTAATTAAAGCTATCAAGCAAGCAAACAATGACATCAACAGTACCATAAAGTTCAAAATTGCACATGTCTTGGTTCAAAAACAGTATATCCACGCCTTCTTTTTTAGCCTTTTCTGCCGCGCAATCAAGCATTTCAGTGGATAAATCTAGGCATATCATTTCATACCCTCGCATTGCCATTTCTATTCCAAAGCTCCCTGTTCCGCATCCCAGCTCCAATATCATCGAAGCATTTACCTTATGCTTCGCAAGTATACGTTGCACATAGTCAGCCCATTTTTTATAATCAATATCAAGTGTTAATTTATCATACACATACGCAAAATTATTATATATAATACACACTTCCTTAAAATTATTATTGGCTTCTATTTTACCACAAATATCAATTTATAAGGCATTATATTTGCTAGTTAGAATTTATTAATCTTAGAAGATCAGATTACAGTTTTAACGGGGAGTTTGAAATATTAAGAAAAAAAGCCAGCAAATTATATTTGCTGGCTTTCTTGTATTTGTGTTTTCTTTCTTTTATTTACCAATCCACCAATTCGTCCTGTTTCTTTTGGACTCAAACTTTTCCAACCATTCAGCATTACTTTCTCTATCAAACCCAATTCACGTGCAATTTCGTATTTTATTTTCTCATTTTTATCCACTTATATAACACCTCCTAATGGTATTATGTGGATAATTTTAGAAAATCATACCTAAATCTTATTTATTTCTTAAATTATTAATTTTGTTGTTCCATATTTATTCCTTATTTGTTCCCGACTACCTCAATTGCCTTCAGAAGTTGTAAATCATCCTCTCTTGGAATAGCTGAAATCGGAGTGTTCTTGTACTTATCATCAAGGTTTACCTCTATATCAGGCTTTATTCCCAATCCATGGATGCAAACGCCCGATGGAGTAAAATACCTAGCGATTGTCACTTTTAAGCCTGTTCCATCATCAAAGCCATAAGTTGATTGTACTAGGCCTTTTCCAAAAGTTGTTGTTCCGACAAGCTTTCCTTTTTTGAAGTCCTTAATAGCACCTGCAAGAATTTCCGATGCACTTGCACTATTTCCGTTTGTCAAAACAACAATAGGCATATCTAGTTGCGTATTATCTGATTTTTTTACTTCCTTTTTGCCTTGTTTATCCTCAGTATAGACTATCGTTCCCTCTGGAAGTAGTCTATCTGCCAATGATACGACCTCATTGTATAATCCGCCTGGGTTATCTCTGACATCAATTATAAGAGATTTTGCGCCCTCATCCACCAGCTTATTTAACTGGCTTATAAAGTTCTTGCTTATATTTTCATCAAACATTTTTAGTTTTATATAAGCTATTTTACCGTCAAGCATTTCGCTTCGAATATTTAATTTTGCATTAATTTTTTTCCTAACAACACGTACATCTATAGTGCTACTTTCTGACTGTCTAAGTATTGTCAATACAGTCTCGGTATTTTCTTGCCCCTTTATCATACTAGCTACAAGTGCCTCATCTTTTATACCTGTTATATCCTTGCCATCAATTTTAAGTATTTTATCCCCCTGCTTAATTCCGGCAGCCTTTGCAGGTGAATCGTCAAATGGCTCTAGTACAGTTATTATTCCATTCTTATCTAACATAATAGGCAATCCTACGCCCACATAGTCGTTCTCAGTAGTTTTTTGCATATCCGTGAACCACTTCATTTGTTCCTTATCATAGTAAACTGTATACGGATCTTTGAGCGAATTAGCCATACCAGTTATTGCACCTTCAAGCATATTATTAGTATCAATCTTTTCATAATATGAATTCTGAAGAATGCTCCTTGCCTCATTGAATTTATTGATTGTTTCTCTGCTTACACTGCTTTTTTCAAATGCTAATGAATATCCGCTCGACATATAATTTATCCCCATAAAAATCAGAGCGGTTATTGCAAAACTTATTAATGCTGTCATAGCGATAATGGTCGCTATATGTTTTGACTCTTTTCTATCAATATTCATAAAACCCTCCACGAGCCGCAAAGCGACCACAAAATTTGATAAAACTACCATTCTTTATTATTTATATATATATATATTGATATGCTTTAAAACATAATATTAAACCCGCATTATTTTTATGCGGGTTTAATATTTATCTTATTCATATATATTTATAACAAGCTATGCCTGTATTTATTCATGTTAAACATAATTTCTTGGATTAGTTGTAATACCACCTTTTCTAACTTCAAAGTGTAAATGTGGTCCAGTTGACAATCCTGTGCTGCCCACCTTGCCTATGGTCTCACCTTTTTGAACTTTTTCTCCAACTCTCACAAGGAGTTTACTTTGGTGTCCATACAATGTAGCTATTCCATTACCGTGATCTATTATAATGCAATTTCCATAGCCGCCGTTCCAACCCGCCAAAATAACCTTTCCACTATTGGCAGCAACTATCTTAGCTCCCATAGGGGCATCAATATCAATACCAGTATGCATTTTCTTTACTTTGTATATTGGGTGGATTCTCATGCCATAAGGAGATGAAACTCGGTTATATCCAGGTGTTGGCCATCTCATAATTCCACCTGCATATTTTGCACTCGAGTCCATCAACTGGGTTATTTTCTTCTCTAGTTGCTTTGATAAAGCTACCATGTCATCTTCTTTTTTTTCAGTCTGCTTAAGCCTTGACTTCTCAGCTTCAATATCTGACTGAACCTTTGACCTAGAAGTATTTATATCAGAAACCTTAACATTCAGATTTTTTAACTGTGTAGCTTTTTCGTTAAGTTCAACAAACTTTGTCTGCTTCAGCATTTCAGTATTCTCTTTGCCTAAAGAGATCTCTTGAATTAACTTTTCATCATTTTCCTTAACCAGCGACATAAGCTCAAGTCTCGAAAAGAATTCACTGAAGTTCTTTGATTCAACAAAGACCTCTAATGGGGATTTATTCATATTCTGATACATAACCCTCATCCTTGTTTTAAATAGCTCATTCTTTTCTATGTAATCCTGGTCTATCACATCTATTTCTTTGTTGATACGTTCAATATCAGTGTTGACAGATGTGATCTCTTTTGCTTTCAGATTCAAATTCTCTTTCTCTTTTTGAACTAGAGAATTAAGATACTCACTGTCAGCGGTTTTTTTCTTTATCCCATCTGCTATAGCCTTTTTTTCTGCTGCTATCTTAGAAATCTGACTTTTAATATTTTGTTGTTCTTGCTTAGTACTACTCAATGTAGATGCACTTGCAGGCATAATAACACACGAAAATATGAATATTGCCGCAATTGCCAAAGATAATCGTTTTTTCATTTTACTCTCCCTATTTGTCCGATGTCTACCACCACTAATTCTCCTGCTTTTAAAAGCAATAAAATAAGCGGCGTTGCGATCCTATCCTGAGCAGTTTAAAATCTATAAAACTGTTCTACAACTAAATCAACACCATAATTTTACTACTTAATCAGAATTATGCAACATAAATATGATTTTTTAAAGAATAATTTTTAAACCTTAAGATGCTTTCGTATAGACATCACACTTCCTGAGGCACCTATAACTATGCTAACTCCTGCATAGAACAAAGCCAATGTGCCCCAAACGGATTGGAATTTTACAATTGAAAAGCCGCTACCAAAAGAAACTAAATTATTACTGAGCTTGGGCTCAATAAAACTATATAAATAGGCAACCATTAAGAATGCCATTACCGCTCCTATTATTCCAATAAATATTCCTTCATATATAAAAGGCCATCTTATAAACCAATCAGTTGCACCAATATATTTCATAATATTTATTTCCTTACGCCTTGCAAAAACAGTTAATTTTATTGTATTTGAAATAATAAGCAGAGATATAAACAATAGCACACCAATTAAAACCATGCTAATAATTCTCACCCAATTTGCTACTTGTGTAATCATATCAATGGTCTGCTGTGAATATACAACATTCTCTACTCCCGCAAGCGAGCGCAGCTCTGTTGCAACTACTCCACTATCCTCAGGGTTTTTTACCTTTATAATAAAAGATACATTAAGGAAGCTGTCATCATATCCTTCTAAGATATTTGCTCCGCCTTCAGCTGTTTTATCATTATCAAGATATTTTTTCAACTGCTCAAATGCATCTTTCTTTGAAACAACCGTAATGCTGTCTATGTACTTGTTGCTGTCTATTTCAGTTTTAACGGCATTAACCTGTTCATCTGTGAGCTCAGAAAGGCAATATACCTGCATTTTAGGCTGCTGCGATAATATATTTAAATTATAGTTTAAGTTTACTAATATTAAATAAAATACTCCAAATAAAACTAGTGCTGCACTTATTATACTAATAGAAGCCAATGTCATCAGTCTGTTTCTATAAGCATTTAAAAAACTTTCTTTAAGAATATATTTTATACTCCGTATCTTCATCCCCGTAAAGCCCTTTCTGTTGATCCCTTGTTATCCTTCCTTTATCTATTGCAATTACTCTTTTCTTCATGGCATCAACTATAGTTTTTTCATGCGTAGCAATAATAACAGTAGTACCCCTTTGGTTTACCTCTGTAAGAAATCTTATAATTTCCCATGAGTTTTCAGGATCTAAATTCCCAGTAGGTTCATCTGCTATTAACAAAGCTGGATTATTTACTAAAGATCTAGCTATCGCAACACGTTGCTGCTCTCCACCTGATAGCTGATGAGGATACGCATTGGCTTTCCTACTTAAACCAACTAACGCAAGTGACATAGGCACTTGCCTACGAATCTCCTTTGGAAGACATTCCGTTATTTCCATTGCAAAAGCAACATTTTCATATACAGTTTTATTCGGGAGAAGTCTAAAATCCTGGAAAACCACTCCCATCTCGCGGCGCAAATATGGAATCTGCTTGGGTTCAAGCGTTGAAAGCTGATACCCATTTACCATTACCTCACCTTCAGTTGCAGTCTCTTCTTTCATCAAAAGCTTTAGTAACGTTGACTTACCCGAACCACTTGATCCTACAATGAAAGCAAAATCTCCCTTATTAATTTTTAAGTTAATACCCTTTAAGGCAACCGTACCATTTGGATATTTTTTACTAACATCAATAAATTCTACCACTTTCATTTAACTCCTTATTTAAATTTGTCCCACTATTTTTAATTAGTTGGTGACATTTGCCAAATACTTTCTGACCATACTTGCAAGCTTAAATATTACAGCATCATCAAAGCTTGTAAGCTCTAGACCAGTTAATCTCTTGATTTTCTCAAGTCTATAAACCAGTGTATTTCTATGAATATATAGCTGCCTTGCAGTTTCACTAACATTTAAATTATTCTCAAAAAACTTCTGGATTGTAAGCATTGTCTCATTGTCTAATGAGTGTGCAGAATTATCCTTAAATACTTCGTCAAGAAACAATTGACACAATGTAGTTGGAATATGGTAAACAAGTCGCCCGATTCCCAAATTATTATAATCATAAACATTTTTGTCACTGCTAAAAATATTACCGATTATCATAGACATCTGAGCTTCTTTATATGATTTGGTTATATCCTTCAGATTACTTATAATAGTGCCTATACCAATACTTGCCCTTACTAGTAACTCCGCATTAAGAGTATCCACTATAATTCTAGCAATCTTATAGGCTTCCTTGTAATCGTCTTTGCTCTTTACCTCTTTGACTAACACAACGTTGTCATTATCAATCACAACTACAAAGTCCTTGCTTTTGTTTGGGAACAAGCTTTCAACCACTTCATGCACATGAATATCTTTTTCGCTTATAGCATTAATTAGAAATACAACCCGCAGTGAATTGTAATCAATGTGTAGTTCCTTTGATCTTACTAAAATATCACCTGACAAAATATTCTCTACTATAATATTTTTAACGAATGTATTCTTGTCATATTTTTCATCATAATAGCTTTTAAGATTAAGTATATTTAAAGTAAATAATTCAAGATATTTATTATCTTGAGGTTCTGACGATTGAATAAATGTAACAAATTCTACTTTACTTTTTACTATGACCTTATTATATAACCTACCATCTATCTTCTCCTGCTGACTCTTACCTTGCAAAAAAGTCGCAGCATCTTGGTCTAGTTTTCCCATCATTTGGAAGTTGGAATGGGCTATAATAATTCCATTATCGTCAGTTACCCCAACCTCTTTGTTTATAATCTCGCTATATTTATCGGATAGCGTCTGAAATAATTTTACAGACATTTCAAACCTCCTGCTCAAAAATATGTGAAAGCTTTTATCACAACGATTCATAATCTATTAAAATTATACACCAATACACATTTTTTTACTATATTGCATATTGTAAATTTATTTTGAATATTCTTTTTAATATTCTTTTATAGCCAGTACCGACAAAAATCTCAATCAGTACTGGCTATAATTATGCAACTTCAGAACTTTTTTTCTTCTCTCTAAAAATCGCTATACCCAAAAGCATTATAAGTGGAAAAATCACTGCAATGAGCATTCCTGATTTTAATCCCAACTGCTCTGAGTTTAATCCATTGGTAACCCCAAGCTCAATGAGTTTACTGGATTTCTGAGCCAAATCAGAAATTACCCCAGAAAGCCAAGGTCCAACTGAACAGCCAAGGTCGCCAAAAATAGCAAGCATAGCAAACATTGCTGTTCCTCCCTTTGGATATCGCTCAGCAGTCATGCTAAATACTCCAGGCCACATAAGAGCAACAGAAAATCCGCAAAGTGCGCAGCTTAGCAGCGAAATAATTGGTATTTGAACAAATACAGTCACTGCATAGCAAGATATACACAATGCTGCACTTGCAAACAATGCCTTTTTGAGGTGGATTTTGTGTCCCCAAACGCCGTATATAGTTCTACCAATCCCCATCAAGACAGCAAACAAGCATGGCCCTAACAAATCCCCCATTAATTTTGGGACTTGCAAACCTTTTTCTGCGAACAGTGATGCCCATTGTGACATAGCTTGTTCTGATGCTCCAGCACTCATCATCAATATTAATGCGATTAAAAAGAGTTTTGAGTTAAGCAATTGCTTAATAGGCATTTTTTCATGCTCAGAGACTGCCGGCATTAGGGGAACCTTTACAAATTTAATTAAATTGTAAATTGGAACCAGCGACCATAATATAGGTAAAATATACCATGTATTGTTTCCCATTAATTTCAACAATATAGTGGAAATTAAAACGACACCAACCTGCCCCCAACAATAGAACGAGTGTAACAAGCTCATAGCGGACGCTTTAGCATCCCCTGGAAGTGAATCCACTATAGGGCTAACCAAAACTTCAATGAGTCCTCCCCCTACCGCGTAGATGACTACAGCAATTATAAGACCATTATATGGTGATGTAATTATATTTGGTAGTATCCCTAGTGCAATTAAACCCACTGCACTAAAAATATGGGCTAATACTATAGATACCCGATATCCAATTTTATCCACAAGTTTTACAGCCAGAGCATCAACAATAAGCTGGGTTCCAAAATTGATTAAAATAAGTCTACCTATCATTTCAAAGGAAATATTAAATTGATTTTGAAAAACAATAAATAATAGGGGTGCAAGATTATTTACGATGGCTTGTGTAATATAACCGAAGTAACAAGCATGCAATGTTTGTTTATATGTATAACTCATATTAAGTTTCCACCTAAAACGCTAAATAATTTCTATTTTATTCAATAAATCAAAAAAAGGAAAGCCTAGGCTTTCCTTTTTAATAATTATATTATTAGTTAATAATTGTACGTTCAGTTTCCTTATCGAACATGTGAATCTTATTTGCATCAATTGCAACTTTAATAACATCACCAGTCTTAGTTTTTGATCTTGCATTAACTCTTGCGGTAGTTGTTGTAGTTGCACCTTCAATAATCATGTATAAGAAAGTTTCAGCACCAAGCATTTCAACCAAATCAACATGAGCCTCAACCATACTCTCAGGCATTGATTCTAGGTACATTGCTTCGTCATGAATATTCTCTGGTCTGATACCAAAAAATACTTCCTTACCGATGTAATCAGTTCCCTCTAATTTCTTAGCTTTTCCTTCTGGAATCTTAACATCATTCTTACCAAATATAAGGTGTAAGTCGCTTCCACGTTGTGTAAGAACAGCGCTTACAATGTTCATTTGTGGGCTACCGATAAATGTAGCAACAAACATATTGCATGGTCTGTCATAGAGTGAAGTCGGTGTATCAACCTGTTGAATATAACCATCCTTCATAACAACGATTCGAGTACCCATTGTCATTGCTTCTGTCTGATCATGTGTTACATATATAAATGTTGTGTTAAGTCTGTTATGAAGTCTACCAATCTCAGTTCTCATCTGAACTCTGAGTTTTGCATCTAAATTTGATAGAGGCTCATCCATTAAGAATACTTTAGGTTCACGTACGATAGCACGGCCTAACGCAACTCTCTGTCTCTGACCACCAGATAAAGCCTTTGGCTTTCTATCAAGCAAATGCTCAATATCAAGTATCTTAGCAGCTTCCTGTACACGCTTCTTGATTTCTTCTTTTGGTGTTTTTCTAAGCTTCAAACCAAAAGCCATGTTATCATAAACAGTCATATGTGGATACAAAGCATAGTTCTGGAAAACCATTGCTATATCTCTGTCCTTTGGAGCAACATCATTTACTAATTTATCTCCAATGTATAATTCACCTTCAGAGATTTCTTCTAGACCAGCTATCATTCTAAGTGTAGTAGTTTTACCACAACCAGAAGGACCAACTAGAACAAGGAATTCATTGTGTTCAATATCAAGATTAAAATCATTAACAGCGGTAACACCACCTGGATATCTTTTGTAAAGATTTTTCAGCTTTAAATTAGCCATTTTTTATACCTCCCAAAAACTTGTAATTTGTTTAAATGTAATTCACATTAAGTATTTCTACACTTTATATGATACACTTCAACAATAGTACAAACCATATTGTTTTTTAACAAAAATTTTTTTTTGCTTTTAGTACTTTTGTATAGTGTTTCATATTTCATGTATCTAGCAATACAATTTATAGTCATTTAATACTTAAGTTAGAATGTACTCAATGTTTATAGTGTTTACTTAATATAATAATAAGTATGTGAGCAATATTGTTGTATTTTTATGCATTATACTGTATAATTATTAAATAGTACTGCTATTGAAAGGAATTAAAGTTAAGATGAAATATAAGATTTTTGTAGACGGAAGCGAAGGTACCACCGGTTTAAAGATCAATGAGAGATTAGCCTGCAGGAATGATTTAGATGTTATAAGAATTGGACCTGACAAACGCAAAGACCTTGCTGAGCGAAAAAAGTATATTAATAGTGCAGATATTGTTTTCCTTTGCTTGCCTGACTTGGCAGCCAAAGAAGCAGTATCTCTTATAAGCAACTCATCAACAAAGGTAATAGATGCCAGCACTGCTCATAGAACAGATATTAATTGGGCATATGGTTTGCCTGAACTGAGCAGATCTCATCGCCTTAAAATACAGAATTCTGCCAAAGTAGCTGTTCCAGGTTGCTATGCGACTGGCTTCATAAGCATAATGTACCCCTTGGTGACGGGAGGCCTTGTTCCAAAAGATTACCCTTCAACATCACATGCCATTTCCGGTTATAGTGGTGGTGGAAAAAAATTGATTGAGCAATACGAATCAACAAATGAAAATTTATTTGAGAGCCCACAGTTATATGGCCTAAATTTAGCGCACAAGCACATACCTGAAATGAGAATAATCAGTGGACTCAGCTGCGCACCCATTTTTTCACCTATAGTAAGCTCATATTATAAGGGTATGTCTGTAAGTGTTCCTTTACATACACGTCTACTTCCCGGTTCACCTACAATGAAAACTATACATGATTTTTTGTCATGTCATTATAATAATGAAAAGTATATAAAAGTTATGCCATTAGGCGCTGAAAAGGATTTACCAAACAGTTTTTTAGGAGCAACAAAAGTAAATGACACTAATTACCTCGAGATATACGTTGTCGGAAACGATGAACAAATAATGCTTGTATCAGTTTTAGACAACTTGGGTAAAGGCTCATCTGGTGCCGCTATTCAAAACATGAACATTATGCTTGGACTCGATGAAGGTCTTGGCTTATAGAAGGATAACGATTTCATCATATTTTTTTGGCCTGTGTATGGCTCATGGAGGTAAATATGAATTACGATAATTTAATTAAAAAAGCAGAAATATTAATAGAGGCTCTTCCATATATACAAAAACTATATGGTAAAACAGTAGTTATAAAGTATGGCGGAAATGCAATGATTAATGATGAACTTAAAAATTCCGTCATGGAAGATATCACTCTTCTAAAATATATTGGAATGAATCCTGTTTTGGTTCATGGCGGCGGTCCCGATATAAATAAGGCTCTAGAAATATATAATATAAAAAGCAAGTTTGTAAATGGACTCAGGGTTACCGATTCTCAGACTATCGAAGTTGCTCAAATGGTTCTGGTGGGGAAAACTAACAAGGAAATAGTTTCAATGCTTAACCGAAAAGGCGGAAAAGCCATCGGATTATGTGGAATCGACGGAAATCTTATTGAATGTGAGCAGTATAAAACTGAAATTAATGGTGAAATGAGAGATATCGGATATGTTGGAACCATAACAAAAATTAATTCAAAAGTATTGGAGCTTATATCAAAAGATGAATATATTCCAGTAGTTGCGCCTATAGGGGTCGGTCCAAATGGTGAAAGCTATAACATTAACGCTGATACTGTTGCTGGTGAAATAGCTGCAGCTTTAAAGGCAGAAAAGCTAATGCTTCTCACTGATGTTGAAGGAGTAAAGCCCTCAAAAGATAGTGACTCAATTATACCCGCCTTAACTATTGATGAAGTACATGATCTTATCAACAGAAAGATTATAGATGGAGGCATGATACCGAAGGTATTAGGTTGCGTAGATGCTCTTGAAAAAGGGGTCGGAAGAACTCATATTATAGATGGAAGAATTCCTCATTGTATTTTACTTGAAATTTTTACATATAAAGGTATTGGGACGATGATAATGAAAGAAAAAAAGTTATACCATGAAAATGAGGCACTTTATTAATAAAAATAAAGGTAATATCCCCTGTTTTTAGGAATTTATTGTAAAAAAACGCTTATTAGTATATTATAATATATTAATAAGCGTTTTTTTGTTAGGAGGTGGACTATCTTGCAAAAGAAAAGGATAAATGAGTTTATTCTTCCTGGTTCGTTGGTCAGTATCAGTATCAACGATGAACAGACTTGGTCTTTAAATATAGTGTACCAATGTCTTGATGATAGTATAGATATACCTCTAACCCATGATTTAATTGAGACTTGTATTTTTGTCGACGAAGGTATAACGATAAAGTACAAAAATGAATATTTCGAGTATACTATACTTGGTTCAATATCTAAAATTGAATTGTGTGGCTCACCTTTTGTCAGAATAAATGTGTTGGATATCCTTGAGAATATAAACAATCGAACATTTCCCCGTTATGATGTTTATTTACCTGCGAATCTATCATTTGACAGCAAAAGCGATTATTTCTGCACTGTATCAAATATTTCCCTTGGTGGAATTGCTCTACTAATCGATAAAGAGTTGCCTGTCAATATTGAATGTGAAATAAATATTTTATTAAATGAAAGTAATTCTGTTTTCGGTAGGGGCATACCAGTTAGGTGTTCCCCCCATGGTTCATTTCATAATTTTTGTATGCAGTTTACATATATGGACGAAGAAAACAGTAATAGCTTGTCTTCTTATTTGTGTTCTATTGATGCTTCTTATGATTATTTAAGAAGTAAATATTTAATTGATTCACGGATTTAATATTATTTTTGTTGCATTTTTATGCACAATAATGTATAATTATTAATTATACATTATTGTGCATTTTATTATTAGCTTAAAGGAGTGATTTTATGTTGTTAAATGAAATTCAGGATTATGACAAAAAATATTATATGAATACATTTGGTAATAGAATACCTGTTGCCTTCTCAAAAGGACAGGGAATACATCTTTGGAGCACTGATGGAGAAAAGTACACTGACTTTTTCTCAGGCATAGCAGTAAATTCTATTGGTCATTCGCATGCCACCTTTGTTGATATGGTTTCTAAGCAAGTTTCAAATTTGATACATTGCTCAAACCTTTATTATATAGAGTCTCAAGCTCTTTTGGCTAAAGAATTAGTCCAGAGTTCTTGCGCCGATAAGATATTCTTTGCTAATAGTGGAGCCGAAGCAAACGAAGGTGCTATTAAGCTAGCTAGAGTTTTCTTTAAAAAGCTTGGATTCCCAGATAAATACGAAATAATTACTCTTCAGAATTCTTTTCATGGAAGAACTATTACTACTTTAAGTGCAACAGGCCAAGAAAAGTACGGAAAGCCTTTCGAGCCTCTCACCAAAGGCTTTAAGAAAGTTCCTATCAACGATTTTATTGCTCTTAAGGCAGCCATTACAGAAAACACATGTGCTATTATGCTTGAGCCTGTTCAAGGAGAAAGCGGAGTATATCCATGTGATTTGGAGTATTTAAAAAACGTTAAAAAGTTATGCGATGAAAAAAATCTACTTCTTATCTTTGATGAAGTTCAGACTGGTATAGGTAGAACTGGTAAATTATTTGGATATCAAAGATATAACATAGAACCTGATATCTTCACCCTCGCAAAAGCATTGGGTGGTGGTATTCCTATAGGAGCTGTTTGTGCGAAAGATCATGTTGCTGGGGCATTTGCACCAGGTGAGCACGGTTCCACCTTTGGTGGCAACCCATTAGCTTGCACTGCAGGATTGGCTGTCATGAAAATCATGCGGGATGAGAGGCTTCCAGAAAACGCTGCAAAACTTGGTGAATATATAAAGTTCAAATTGGAAGCATTGGCTTCTTCTTCCTATCCTGTGATATCTGAGATAAGGGCTGCAGGACTTATGATTGCAATAGAATTAAATAAGCCAATTGCATCTATTGTTAAAACTAAGATGTTTGAGAAAAAATATTTAATTGCAAATATAGGTGATAATATACTTAGAATACTTCCACCACTAATAATTACACAAACAGATGCTGATGAGTTTATTACAACATTAAAATCAGCCATTGATGAAGTACTGTAGGAGGAAAAACATGAAAGCAGTTTTATTACTAGAAGATGGCACATATTTCTCAGGTGAAGGCTTCGGCAAAAGTGGAGAAACAGCTGGTGAAATTGTTTTTAATACCTGTATGACAGGATATCAAGAAATAACCACTGACCCATCCTATAATGGACAGATTGTAACTATGACCTACCCTCTAATAGGAAATTATGGTTTCAATGCCATTGATAATGAATCCTATAAACCCCACGTACAAGGATTTATTGTTAAAGAGCTATGCTCAACTCCTAGTAATTGGAGAAATACAATTGACCCAAATCAGTACTTTGTAAAGCATAATATAGTAGGAATCAAAAGCATCGATACTAGAGCTTTGACTCAACATATTAGAAAATATGGAAGCATGTACGGTATTATATCGACTGAATGTGGAAATCTTGACGTACTTAGTAAAAATTTAGAAGCCTACAAAAATATTCCTAGAAATCTAGTGATGGAGGTTACATCTAAAACCCCTATACATGTGCCCGGTTCGGGGAAGAAAGTTGCTCTTTTAGACTTTGGGGTAAAGAGCAACATTGTACGCTCATTAAAGAGTAGAGGTTGTGACATTCATATACTCCCAGCCTTCAGTACCTTCGAAGAAATTATGGAGTATAGTCCGGATGGAATTCTGTTGTCAAATGGCCCTGGCGATCCTAGAGATTTGACTGTTACCAAGCAAACAATCCAAAAGCTGCTGGGCATAAAACCAATTTTGGGCATTTGTCTAGGACATCAGCTATTAGGTCTTTCGTTGGGTTGTAGTGTTAAAAAGCTCAAGTTTGGGCACCACGGAGGTAATCATCCTGTTAAAGATAATATCACAGGCAGATGCTATATTACCTCTCAAAATCACAACTATGCAATTGATAGTAGTTTAAACGAGGATATAGAAATAACTCATATAAATGTCAATGATAACACCATAGAAGGCTTTAGACATAAAACTCTACCAATTATTAGCGTACAATATCATCCTGAAGCAGCACCTGGCCCTCAAGACTCAGCCTACATTTTCGATGATTTCTTAAAAATGATGTAATTATTAGAGTGAATAGTGAAAAATGAATAGTGAATAGTTATGGAAGGTAGGCTTTGCCTACCAGAATTGAATAAAGGCAGTGAATAGTGAAGAGGGAAAAGTGAAAAGTTATGGTGAGTCGCCTCTGCCGACTTGAACTTATTAAAGGCAGTGGATAGTGAAGAAATTTTATTAAGCAATATTCATGGAGGTAAAGAATTAACCTCCTATGCAAGTATAGTGAGTATTTTAGTTTTATATGGAGGTTTATATTATATGCCCAAGGATATAAAAATAAAAAAGGTGCTGGTAATTGGTTCTGGTCCGATAGTCATCGGTCAGGCAGCGGAATTTGATTACTCTGGAACCCAGGCCTGTAAATCTCTTCGAGAAGAGGGCATCGAGGTTGTTTTAATAAATAGCAATCCAGCTACAATTATGACTGATACACAATCAGCTGACAAGGTTTATATAGAACCTATTACGTTGGAATTTGTTAAAAAAATAATATACAAGGAAAAGCCAGATGGAATTCTTGCCTCATTAGGAGGTCAAACTGGCCTCAATATGGCTGTTCAATTAGCTGAAGATGGAATTATCGACGAAATGCACATAGCCCTTTTGGGCACTTCCCTCTCTTCAATTAAAAAAGCCGAGGATAGAGAGCTTTTCAAAAAGACTATGGAGGAAATAAGTGAAAAAGTTGCACCTAGCAAAGTCGTTACAACTCTGCAGGATGGCGTTGATTTTGTTGAGGAAATTGGCTTCCCTATAATTATTAGACCAGCATATACCCTTGGTGGTTCTGGCGGTGGTATAGCAACTAACCTAGAAGAGTTCAAGTATATATGTGGTAAAGGCCTCAAGCTAAGCATGATCAGTCAGGTACTTTTGGAGCAAAGTGTTGCCGGTTGGAAAGAGATAGAGTATGAGGTAATGCGAGATAGCAATGACAACTGCATTATTATTTGTAATATGGAAAATTTTGATCCTGTTGGTGTGCATACCGGTGATAGTATAGTTGTCTGTCCAAGCCAGACTCTTTCTGATATTGAATATCAGATGCTTAGATCCGCTTCAATAAAGATAATTCGAGCACTTGATATAAAGGGTGGCTGCAATATTCAGTTTGCACTTAATCCTGAGAGCTATGAATATGTTGTAATCGAAGTAAATCCAAGAGTAAGCCGTTCCAGTGCACTTGCTTCAAAAGCAACTGGATATCCAATTGCTCGTGTTACTGCGAAAATTGCTATTGGAATGACCTTAGATGAGATAAAGAATTCAGTAACCAAAACCACAAGTGCTTGCTTTGAGCCTTCACTAGACTACGTTGTAACTAAGGTTCCACGCTGGCCTTTTGATAAGTTTGCAAATGCTGATAGAAGTTTGGGTACACAAATGAAAGCAACTGGAGAAGTAATGGCAATTGGCCGTACTTTTGAAGAGTCTCTTTTGAAAGCAATTGACTCTCTTGATATCAAGTTTAACTATCAGCTTGGCCTAAGCCTATTTGATAATAAAAGCCGCGAGGAGCTAGTGGAATTCATTCAGAGTCCTAGCGATCGGCGTATATTTGCTATATGTAAGGCTCTTCAGAAGGGTGTTTCTGCTGGAGAAATTGTTAGAATAACCAAGATAGACGATTTCTTTATAAGAAAGCTTAAAAAGATTGTAAAGCTTGGTGATGAGATAACAACTGCTGGTATCGCATGGTTAGACTATGACCTGTATTCTAGAGCTAAAAAAATAGGATTTGGCGATTCATATATTGCAAATCTCGCAAATGTATCTGTTGAAAAAATATTAGAGTTAAGACAGAAGTATCCAATTAATCCTGTTTATAAAATAGTAGATACCTGTGCAGGCGAGTTTGAGGCTGTTACTCCTTACTATTACTCAACATATGAGGACAAAGATGATGTGGAAGTCACTGAGGGTGACAAAGTATTGGTTATTGGCTCAGGACCTATCCGAATAGGTCAAGGAATTGAGTTTGACTATTGCAGTGTTCACTCTGTACAGACTCTTAAAGAGCTGGGTATACAATCAATTATTATAAATAACAATCCTGAAACTGTCAGCACAGACTTTGACATCTCTGATAAGCTTTATTTTGAGCCACTCACAAAGGAATGTGTTCTAGATATCATTGCAAAAGAAAAGCCTTTAGGTGTTATTGTACAATTTGGCGGCCAGACAGCTATTAATTTAGCAGAAACCCTGCACTCAGAAGGGGTTAATATACTCGGTACATCTGTTCACAGTATTGATGTTGCTGAGGATAGAGAAAAGTTCCTAAAGCTTTTAGAATCTCTGGGGATTCCTATACCTGAAGGTAAAACTGCATTTTCTTTTGAACATGCAAGAGAAATAGCAAATAGCATAGGCTATCCTGTATTAGTAAGACCTTCATATGTGCTTGGTGGCCGTGGTATGGAAATTGTATATAACGATACCATTCTGGAAGAATATATACAGATGGCTTCCGATATTTCCACAGCTCATCCTATACTTATTGATAAATATATTGTAGGCAAAGAGATGGAGGTTGACGGTATATGTGACGGAAATGAGGTTCTCATACCCGGAATAATGGAGCATATAGAGCGTGCAGGTGTACACTCTGGTGATAGTATTGCAGTATATCCACCTCGAAATCTATCTCAGAAAGTCAAGGATACAATTGAGGATTACACCATTCGCTTGTCTAAAGCGCTCAAGGTGGTCGGATTATTTAATATTCAGTTTGTTATGGATAGCAACGAGAAGGTTTATGTCATTGAGGTAAATCCACGTGCTAGCAGAACTGTTCCTATAATGAGTAAAATTACAGGAATTCCAATGGTAAGCGTAGCTACAAAGCTTATTATGGGCAAAACCTTGCTCGATCTAAATTACAAGAGTGGACTTGCAAAAGAAACTGAGTATTATGCAGTAAAAGCTCCTGTTTTCTCTTTTGCAATGCTGACTACTGTTGATACCTTCTTGGGGCCTGAAATGAAATCCACTGGAGAGGTAATGGGCGTTGACAAGGATTATTACAATGCCCTGTACAAGGCAATCGTTGCTTCAGGTATGAAAATACCGTCAGGTGGAAATGTACTTCTATCTGTTGCAGATAGAGATAAAGTAGAATGTATCGATATTGCAAATAAGCTTTTGTCACTTGGGTTCAATCTCTCAGCAACAGCAGGAACTTATCAAGCTCTCACTGACGCTAAACTCCCTGTTGATTATATTGAAAATAACAATGTGTTGGATTGCCTAAAGGAAGATAAAGTAGCCCTTGTTATTAATACCCCTACAAGAGGAAAAATTTCCGCGAGAAAAGGCTTTATCCTGCGAAGAACAGCTATAGAGTACAATATCCCGTGTATAACGTCCTTTGACACTACAAATGCCATTTTGAGCATATTAGAACGCCTAATAGCTGATAATAAAACTGAGGTTTATTCACTGGATGAATACTCTATTTATAGAGGGTAAGATCAAGGTCATTTGAATAGTTATTGTACCTCGACACTTCGTGCGAGGGATTTTATCATAAAATTTTTGAGCAATGCTCATGGAGGTAACAATGAAACATTTATTAGGTCTTAACGATTTGAGTACTGAAGAAATACAAGATTTATTGAAGCTCGCTGAAAAACTGAAAAGGCAGACTAAAGAAGGTGTTCAGCACCATATATTAAAAGGCAAAACGCTAGGAATGATTTTTTCAAAATCCTCAACCAGAACCAGAGTTTCTTTTGAAGTGGGAATGTATCAGCTTGGCGGCTATTCCCTTTTCTTGAGTTCAAATGATATTCAACTTGGAAGAGGTGAGTCCATTTACGACACAGCTAACGTCCTCTCAAGATATATTGATGGTATTATGATTAGAACCTTTAATCAAAGCGATGTAGATGATCTTGCAAAATATGGAACTATTCCTGTAATAAATGGCTTAACTGACGAGATGCACCCATGTCAGATTCTCGCTGACCTACTAACTGTTTATGAACACAAGGGTACTTTAGAAGGGCTCAAGCTGGCATATATCGGTGATGGCAATAATGTTGCTCATTCACTTCTGCATGGCTGCGCAAAAACTGGTATGAATATTGCAATAGCGTCACCTAAGGGTTATGAATGCAATAACAGGTATGTTGACGAGGCAAAAGCTACTGCAAAATTGACTGGCTCCGAAATATTATTGACACAGGACCCTGCTGAGGCAATTGAAAATGCAGATGTTGTATACTCTGATACATGGATAAGCATGGGGCAAGAAGATCAAAAGGAAGAAAAGCTCAAAATATTTATGCCTTATCAAATTAATTCAAAGCTGTTCTCGAACGCTAAGGAAGACGCAATTTTTCTTCATTGCTTGCCTGCATATAGAGGCTATGAGGTTACAGAGGAAATAATAGATGGACCTCAATCAGTAATTTTTGATCAAGCTGAAAATAGACTTCATGCTCAAAAGGCTGTTTTAGCAATGCTATTAGGAGAATAAGGAGTAGTACATGAATTATTCATTTATTATAAGAAAAGCGACTATAGAGGATGCTCCTGCTATCTCTATAATAATGCAGGAAGCTTTCAAAAAATACATGCAGGATACGGGTTTATCTGGTACTATGGAAGCCTTGACAGAGCGCTTAGAAAACATAGAAACAGATATTCTGGAAAAAGAGGTTTATATAGCTCTAATTGATAGCAATCCTGTTGGAACCATTAGAATTGGGATATTGCCTGACAACACTGCCTATATAAGCCGATTTGGAGTAATGCTGGACTATCACAATATTGGTATCGGAAAATCCCTAATGAATTTAGCTGATAAAATTTTGAAGTCCCAGTGCGTTAAAAGGGTCAGCCTACACACTGCATCAAAATACGGTGACCTAATCAGATTTTATTATGGGCGGGGGTTCTTCATTGAGTCAACATCCACTGATAGGGGATATATAAGGGCATTGCTTGTAAAAGAGTATTGATCCCTGTATAGGGTTTGCACTTATTTCTTAGCTACGCCATTAAAGCCTTCGCCTAGCACCTCACGTACATCTGCAAAAATTATAAATGCATTTTTGTCTATAGATTGCACGATTTTTTTCACCTCTTGTACTTGAGTTCTGTCCACAACACAAAGCAACACGTTTTTACTATTCCCTGTGTAGGATCCTTTACCACTAAGCTCTGTTACTCCCCTATCTAAACTAGTTAATATTTCCTTCGAAATTTTGTCCGGATACTCAGATATTATAAATATTGCTCTGGCATAGTCTATGCCTTCAACCATTGCATCGATAACCTTGATTGTGACGAATAAGCTTACCAAGGAGTATAATCCAATTAACATACTGTCAAAAGCTATAATAGCAAATAGTATAACTACTGCATCTGTCCACAAAAGCAATTGGCCTATTGTCATGCCTTTAAATGTCTTATTTAACAGCTTTGCAATTAACTCAGTTCCTCCTGTAGTAGCCTCCATTTTTAATACTATTCCTACCCCAATACCCATTATAAATCCGCCTATTATGCTATATAGCAAAATATCAGGTGTAGATGCAGTTGAGTCAGCATTAATTAGTAATCTCTTTGCGAAATTAACGGAATATGATTCGGTAATATCTATAATAGCAGAAAGAACTATCGTTCCATAAAGTGTTCTAATAAAGAAGCTTCTGCCTATAAGTTTATAGCCAAGTATAAATAGTGGAATATTAATTGCTAGCATCGTAGTTCCAACAGGTAACTTTCCACTGCTCAGATAAAACAGCACTGTAGCTAGTCCACTTAATCCTCCAGGGGCTATTTTGTAAGGAACAAGAAATACATTAATAGCTAGTGCAGTAATTGCAGCTCCGATTGTTATAAAAGTGTATACCTTTAATAAAGCCAGTACTTTCTTTAATTTCGACATATCGTAACTCCAATCTCAAATTCTAGAATAATAAATAAAAAACATATATTATTAATATATGTTTTTTGAATATATATAAACAATTATTTGCAATTTATAATATTTTCTGTAAAAATGCCTTAGTTCTTTCATTTTTAGGGTTTGAAAATATTTCGTCCGGCAAGCCTTCTTCACTTATCTCACCTTTATCCATAAATATTACCCTTGTCCCTACTTCACGGGCAAAACCCATTTCGTGAGTAACAACAATCATCGTCATTCCATCTCTTGCAAGCTGCTTCATTACCTCAAGTACTTCACCAACAAGCTCTGGATCAAGTGCCGACGTCGGCTCATCGAAAAGCATTATTTTAGGCTTCATTGCAAGTGCTCTAGCTATTGCAACTCTCTGCTGCTGACCACCTGAAAGCCTAACTGGATATTCGTCTTTTTTGTCTTCTAATCCAACCATCTTGAGTAATTCCATTCCATAATTAATTGCTTCTTGCTTTGGCACCTTTTTTACAGTTATAGTCGCTTCAATTATATTTTGAATAGTTGTCAGATGTGGAAACAGGTTAAACCTTTGAAAAACCATTCCCAACTCTGCGCAAATCTCTGAGACCTTTTTATGAGATATTTTAAACTGATCCTTACCATTTACTTTTTCAGCAAGCAGTTCGTCTTCAATCATCACTTTACCACTCGTAATTACTTCTAAATGGTTAAGACATCTAAGTAAGGTGCTTTTACCCGAACCACTAGGTCCAATAATGCACAAAACCTCACCCTTTTGAACCTCAAGATTTATGTTTTTAAGCACCTCTAGGGTTCCAAACGACTTGCATACATTTTCTACTGTTATCATTTTACCCATGTCGCCAAAGCCCCCTATTCGTATACTGAATATTTCTTTTCTAGTTTTTCAAAAGCAACTGTACATACTGTTGTAATTGCCAAATATATAATAGCTGATGGCAGGTAAATTGCCGCATTTGCTTGAACGCTTTCAATTTCATGAGTAACTCTCATCAAATCTGGCATAGCAACAATTGAAACTAAAGATGTATCCTTTACCAACATTATAAATTCGTTGCCTACAGGAGGAATCAACCTTCTATAAGATTGAGGAACTATTATCCTTCTCATAGCTTGTCCATAGCTCATGCCCAATGCCTTTGCCGCTTCCATCTGCCCCTTATCAATAGATTGAATTGCTGCTCTAATTATCTCAGCAAGATATGCAGCTGAATTCAAGCTAAAAGCAATATAACACGCAACCCATGCAGAATACTTCAATGGTGGATCAAAAAGCATTGGAACTCCGTAGTAAATAAAGTATAGCTGCATTAATAAAGGTGTCCCTCTAAAAAACCATATGTAGAGCCACGAAAATTTGTTTACTATTTTATTTTTTGACAACCTTCCAAGTGCTAGAAGAAGCCCAAATATCACACCAAATATTATGGCTACTATAGTAAGCTGAATGGTAATTAAAGCCCCCTGCAACAATCGTGGGAAAAAAGAAAAAACATGAATCATAAATAACAGCTCCCTATTAAAATAGCAAATCCATAGGGCAGATAGCCCTATAGTTTGCGTATAAATACTTCTTGTGATGACGTTAAAAAACTTGAATTGAGTACTATTTTATATTTGAGGTCATATCTTCTCCAAACCATTTCTCGGAAATTTTCTTTAAAGTGCCATCTTTCATAAGCTCTTCCAAAGCTTTATCAAGTTCTCCTGTTAATACAGTGTTTGCCTTTTTACAAGCCACACCTATAGGCTCATCTGGAAGAGTGGTATTAACAATAACATAACTATCTGGATCCTTTGCTACAAAGTACTTTGCTACTACAAGATCAGCAACCAATGCATCTACTCGTCCAATCTTGAGTTCACTCAATGCCTCTGTCATTTTTTCATATTGCTTGTACTCTTTAAATGGAGTTTCTTCATTAAACTTCTTACAAGATTCATCTGATGTAGTTCCCATCTGAACACAAACTATTCTATCCTTTAAATCCTTCTCAGAGTTTATACCTTTAGTATCTTTTTTAACTATAATAACCTGATTATTTGCAATATATGGTCTAGTGTATGACAATGTCTTCTTACGGTCCTCAGTAATACTTAACGAGGAAATAATACAATCATATTTATCTGCATCAAGTGCTGAAAAAATGGCTGTCCATGCGGTTGTAACAAATTCAACCTTCTTTCCTAACTTCTCGCCTAAAGCATTTGCAACTTCAATATCAAATCCTGCATTAGCTCCTGCATCATCCTTATATTCCATTGGAGGATATGTATCATCAATACCCACCTTTAGAACATTTTTGTCAGCGCCAGCGCTTCCACAAGCTGTTACAGCAAAAGCTATAACTAGCATTGCTGATATACAAATTAAACCCTTCTTCATCATGTTCATCTCGCTATACCCCTCTTTTTATTGTATATTTATTCATTATGCAATTATAATACATTAAAAGCAGTAACTTTACAACAAATTATGCAAGTTTAGTAGTACACACTTGCATAATTTGTTGTCTATAAGTATGTATTAAAATCTATGCATTCAATTTTTTGAAGATATTGTCTTTTACTTTTGTATTAACTCTTAGGCTATTTACCCCTTCGTTTATCAGAGCCTTCCTTATGTACTCTATTTCAGACTCGGTAAGCTGGATAATCCTGCCTTTTTGATCAGATTTTAAACTCTTCAGAATTTCTGAAATAGCACCTTTTGCTTTTTCTATATCACCAAAGTAATATACATCCAACTGTTCACAATATACTGCACCGTACTTGATGTATTTATCCTTAATAAATGAAGCCTCCAAATGAACCATCTTAGATATCTCCACCACTTTATAAACACCAAGATAATCAATGTAGAAACTATTGTCTTCTCTACCAGACTTTCTTACAATAAAATTTGATTCGCTTACGAAATCGTTATTCATCATTTCGCTCCCATCATATTCACTCTAAGGAAAAACTAAAAAATAGTCCCTTAAAAACAGGAATTTATTATTTAATTATTTCTAACTATCATTATAACAGGTTGAATTAACCACAACAACAAGAAAATCTAACAGAACTGGCACATTTCAAAACCCAGCAGCATTGACAAATAAAATTGGTTATTCTAAACTGTAGAAGTACATTTTGTGGTTGCTTTATGGTTCATGGAGGGTTATATGAGAAAAGTAGTAAATATTGCAGGAATTAATATAGATGACATTACAATGGAACAAGCAGTTGAAAGAGTTTATGAGTTTATCTCTACTAATGAGAATCATTCAATATACACGCCTAATGCAGAAATTATGATGGATGGTATAACCAATAAATACTTAAATCAGGTATTGAATAATGCTGATATGCTTGTAGCTGATGGTGCAGGGGTTGTTTTAGCCTCAAAAATCTTGGGTAAAGAAGTCACCCAAAAGGTTTCAGGAGTGGATTTGGTAAAGAATTTACTAAAATCTTCAGCTAAAAGACCTATAAAGTTTTTTCTTTTTGGCGGCAAACCAGGAATAGCTGATACAGCAAATGCTCATATCCTTTGTGACTATCCTGGTGCTAAGGTCGTAGGAACAAGGAACGGGTATTTTACAGCCGAAGATGATGAAAAAATAATTGATGAAATTAACAGTTCTGGTGCAGATATTCTTTTAGTATGTTTAGGAGCTCCAAAGCAAGAACTATGGATTCATGAAAATAAGAGCAAGCTAAAAGTCAAAGTCTGCTTGGGTGTTGGTGGTACCTTGGATATTCTAGCTGGGAATGTCAAACTTGCCCCAGACTTTTTTAGAAATAATGGATTAGAATGGCTGTATAGACTGTACAAAGAGCCTAGTCGCTTTAAAAGAATGCTGAGATTACCAAAGTTCGTTTTGTATATTTGGAGCATAAAGCTCCGTTTAATAAAATAGGAATAAAGAAACAGGCAAAACTCTATTTCATTGTTTTGCCTGTTTTCTTTTCTATGAATTGTACTGACGCATAGTAAACCTCAGGAAACTCTAATATATCCTTATTTTTTAGTTTTGATTGCAGTGTCTGATCTATCAAACCTTGTTTACACGCCTCAGAATAATAATCTTTTGTTATGCTTTCCTGTCCATCCATTTCCAATAGAATCTTAGCAAATAATTCTCGAGTCAGTGGGTCACTTGTTAAATACTTTCTGATCTTCACATCAAATGCGTAGCTATATGCACTTTTTGAAGTTCGTGGTACTCCATTTAATATTATATATGCAAGATCCTCACTTTTTGACTGTTTTAAATATTTGAAATCATTTGTAATTCCTGCGCTTAATAGCCCTAAATTATTGAGTTTTTCAACATATGGGTAACTCCAATTTCCTGTTATGCTTGAGGTGTCTTCTTTTATATCTGACATAAATATACCTAGCTTTCTTAATGTTTTCTCTATTTCTAATTGAACATCAAGATTGTAATCTTCGACTATTTGTGGGATTTCCAAGTTCTTAGAAATGCTATATGCCGCTATAATTCCGGCTGCATACCCTGTACCTATTATGCTGGAGTTTGAGCTTATGGCAGTCTGGACTAAGGATGAGCAGGATACTTTATCTCCAGACATTAAAACATTCTCCAATCCCTCTGGAATCAATGATCTCAGTGGCATATAGAATATTTTGGGATTACAAAGTATATATCCGCTACCATCTTTTAGAGTAATTGTAACTGGTCTAGATGCTGTACTAACTCTGTCGGCAAATCTTTTGCCAATTAAAACATCCGTAAGTGTAAGTGAATATCTACCCTTGAAGTGGTAAGCAGAAGGTTTAAGAGCCTCCTGCGCCACAGTTACATCACTAGCATTCTTAAACTGGTCAACATTTAGCTTTAAATAATTATAAAAATCAATGCATTCCTTAGCTCCTTTTGAATACATTTCCTTAACCTGCTTGTCATCTTTTAAATCAACATTTCTTGCAGTTATAGCTTCGATAATAACCTTTGAATCTCCCTGATCTGTTATGTTAAAACCCGTAATTGAAATGTCATTGTCGCCAGTAGCGTAGCTTTTGAAAAGTCCTTTTAACATTGTTCCTTGCTTTTGAACCATTTCCACGAGTTGTTTGTAATCGACTCCAGAAACCATGAAATTAATCTTCATTGGTGGGTACAAGCCTTCTATACCAATATCATCATACCCTGTGCTAAATCCCACATTACATTTTTGTAAAAGTTCACCTGCTTTTGTTGCATCAATATATCTTTCGGCTTTAATGCTTTTTACATTTTGGTCTGTTATTAAATCTATGCTAGATACTTTTCCGTTTCCATATATTACAGTTGTCAGTTTCGCATTGTATAATACTGTTAGCATTTTCTCATCTGATACCATTTTGTTTATTTCTTTTATATAGTTGTCTATGTTAGAGGCCTCTCCTGACTTGTATCTAATTTCCTTGAATAAATCAGAACTGACATTATTGCCAATAGGAGATATATCTGATGACCAATTGTCATTGTATGTTTTTTTAATCTCTTCACCTATTTCTTTTGAGGAGCAAACCAGCAGGGTTTTGGCACCAACCTTCGCTGAGCCTATGGCAGCACCAATTCCATCTAGTCCATCGCCAATTACTACAACATCATAACTGTTTTTATCAGAACTCAACCCTAATTTATTAAAAATATAATCCTGACCAGAATCAAAATAAAAATCCTTTTTTATCATGGGCTTTATAGCAAAAAAGAACACAATAAAAGTGATAGCTAAAATTAATAATAGTCTAATAAGTACATCAATCCTTCTCTTATGTTGTGCTGATAGAGTAGTCTGTTTTTTCATTATAATTATTTTCCCTTTTTCTTGCTTTATAATAATGTACAAAAAAAGAAGCTCATTATATTATCGTCATTAAGCTTCTTTTTCTTAATATTTGTATTAATGTTATTGTATTGTATATGTACCTTTTATCATAATGTCAGCCTCAGCAATAGCTGTGATTCCTCTTCCATCAGCCTTTGGGACTAAAAGAAGCTGATTGTCTGGAATAATTACACCATTTGGTATATCTTTCCCGGAGATTAAGTTTGATATTCCTCCAGTTGCATTCTTTTCTACATATGCAGTAACTCTATTCTTGTTTCTCACAATAATTTCTGTACTTGCACCACCTATCAAGGTTTTGCCGGCAGGAAGCTTAATAATTTTAAATGTCATGCCATCTTTTAGAGTAGCTAATTCTTTTTGGGTATCACTTAGCTTTTTTTCAAGATCTGTTTGTACAGGCATAGCAGCTATTTGCTTTTTTATATCTTCATTTGAGGTCTTTATTGAGTTATTTATATCTTTTACTAAATCATCTATGTAAGTACTGTCATAAATCGTTGAGTTAGTACCAGTTGAAGCTGCTTTAACAACTGGAGCAAGCTGTAACAATGCAAATCCACATATTATAGCCAATACTACAATGGCATGTTTCTTATTTAATTTTCCCATTAGTACCTTCATCAAATATCCCCCTCTTACACAACTTTCATCATCTATAATTCAGAAAGCCCGAAGCTTACTTCTAAGGCATTATTTACTTTTATCATCAATTCCTCATCCAAATGTCCAATTTTCTCTCTTAGGCGTTTCTTGTCAATGGTTCTTATCTGCTCAAGCAAAATAACAGAATCCTTAGCAAGTCCATATTCCAAAGCCCCTATCTCTATGTGTGTGGGTAGCTTAGCCTTATTTATTTGAGAAGTAATTGCAGCTGCAATTACTGTAGGACTATATTTGTTTCCAACATCATTCTGAACAATTATAACAGGCCTAACACCACCCTGTTCTGAGCCCACAACGGGGCTCAAATCTGCATAATAGATATCTCCTCTTTTTATTACCACGTTTCCTCCATCTCTCCAAGCCTCTCCTCATATCTGCATTGTTGATCATTATCAGCTCCAAGGCAACCCTCAGCAAGCCTTAGATTTATATCAGCCATTTCCTCATAGCCGTTTCTCATTTTATCCCTCAATTCAATCTTGCGCTTTTCCCTTATATAGAGATTCATTGCTTCCCTAACAAGCATACTTCTATTGGTTTTCTCATTAGATACAATACTATCCAATTCCTCAAGTAAATTGTTCGGAATGCTAATCAAGATTTTTTTATATTGAGCCAATTTAAAACCCCCACTCTTTAATAAGCCCTCTAAATAAGTACTCTGTTTATATAATCCAAACAGATTAAAGATTAGTACATTTAAATATATTATAATACTTTACTAAATACGAGGTCAAATTAAATTTGTGTTACCTATATGCCTACAAGCCGCTTATATCAAATAATTCAGAATTTTCGAAATTTTTCCATCTTGAATAAAAGCCCTTGGCATTCTCTTCCCCACAATGCAAACTAATTCATAATTTATCATACCTATTGATTGTGCAACATCCTCAGCAGTTATTATATTGTTCCCTTGCTCACCAACAAGTACGACTTCGTCACCAACTTCAACATCACAATTCAAATCTGTTACATCTATCATACACTGATCCATACATACTCTTCCAACTACAGGTGCGTATTGACTATGTATAAGAACTTTTCCTTTGTTGCTTAACATACGCATATACCCATCAGCATACCCTATGGGGATTGTAGCGATTTTCGAGTTTCTTTGTGTAGTAAATATCCTTCCATAGCTTATCGAAGTGCTCTTTTCAACCTCCTTAACTAAAATTATATTTGCTTTTAATGTCATTGCAGGCTTCAAATCAATTTTCGTCTTGTCGACATCTTCAGATGGGTACATACCATATAATATTATACCCGGACGAACCATATCAAGATGCATCTCAGGATATTCAATAACTCCCGCGCTATTTGCGCAATGCTTAACTGGGATATGTATTCCTATTCTCTGAAGCTCACTGCAAATACTCATAAATCTCTCAAATTGCGTTAACGTATACTCTCTATTTTTCTCATCTGCAGTAGCAAAATGTGTAAACAACCCTTCAATAATTATGTTTGGTAGTTGGCTTATTTGGGCAACATTTTTGATAGCGCTGTAACCTGGTAAAAATCCTATTCTCGACATTCCAGTATCTATTTTTATATGAATTTTAACCTTCTTGCCCTGCTTTACTGCTTCATTTGACAATGCCAGTGCCAATTCATGACTAAAAACAGACTGCGTCACATCATTCTCTATTATTTCATTTGCTCTAATTGGGTCAGTATAACCGAGAATAAGTATTGGTGCGTTTATCCCATTCCTTCTAAGTTGTATAGCCTCATCTAGCATTGAAACTGCAAGCCGAGTAACTCCATTTTCAAGGAGTGTCTTTGCCACCTCCATAACTCCATGCCCATATGCATCTGCCTTGACTACCCCCATTATTTCGGCATTTTTATTTGTGATTCTTCTAATCTCATGAATATTATGAGCAATGTTATCTAAGTTAATCTCAGCCCATGCTCTGTTTAGTTTATAATCCATTTTAACTTTTGCCCCCAAAAATTCATCTTAGTACGTTTTTTAATATGTACCTTATATTTCTAGTATATCCAAATTTTGTTTTTTAGAAACATATTCCTCTTAGAATAATTCTATATACTGTAATCTTTTTTACAAGTAAGTTTATTTAACGCACAATAGACTTAACTAATAGTGTTGGTAATAGCATAAGGTACGTTTTCAACTATATCCATAGCAGTTAAGCCATGCTCTCCTTTTGATGCTGCAGCGATATCTCCAGCTAAGCCATGGAGGTAAGCCCCTGCTACTGCCGCCTCAAAAGCGCCTACGCCCTGACCTATAAGTGAAGTTATTATACCTGTCAAAGCGTCACCACTCCCAGCTGTAGCCATACCAGCGTTTCCAGTTGGGTTTATATAAACAGCTCCATTCTTATCTGCAATTATTGTCCTAGCTCCCTTAAGAACAACTACCACACCCCACAAACTAGCATATTTTCTTGCTACCTCTATTCTATTTTGTTGAATATAGCTTACATCAAGTCCTGTCAGCCTTCCCATTTCCCCAGGATGAGGAGTTATTACTACATCTTTTCGAAATTCTTGGAAAATTTTAGTGTTTTTGGCCACGGCATTAAGTGCATCAGCATCCAAAACCACTGGAATACTTGCCTTCTCAGCAAGACTGCTTATTATATTGTATATGCTGTCATCAGTTGAAAGACCTGGTCCAATTGCTGCTACGTTACATTTTTTGAATATCTCCAATATAGTGCTGATACTCTGCTGAGTGATTACACCGTTGCTGTCCTCAAGCTTAATAGCAATAGCCTCAGGTACTACAGTTTGGTATATATTAATCAGACTTGAAGGCCCAGCCACGTATACCAAACCCGAACCTGATTTCAAGCTTGCCCTAGCAGCTATACAGCCTGAACCAGCCATACCTAAAGAACCTGTGACAATGGCAACTTTTCCGCAGTCCCCCTTGTTAAACTCAGCTTTCCTCTTTGGAATAACAGTTTTTATGAAATCAATATCTGTCAGATTAGTATTTATTTCTATACTTTCAATGGCTTGCATTGGAATGCCAATACTTTCTACAACCAACTCACCTGTATAGTGTGCACCTGGATAATTCAGCTGTCCAATTTTAGGAAGCTCAAAGGTAACAGTCTTATGTGCCTGCACGCAAGTCCCTACTATTTTCCCCGTAGTTGCTTCAATGCCAGATGCTGTATCAATGGATATTGTGTGCTTTGAATTCTTATTTATAGTTTCTATCACTTTTGCAATGTAGCCCTGCACCTGACCCCTAAAGCCTGTTCCAAATATACCATCTACAACTATTTGAGCATTCTTTATATCAGCACTCAAATTATCTAACTCTGAGTCGTTTTCTAAAAACTCGGTAACAGCACCAATGCTTTGCAAAATATCAAAATTAAGCCTTGCATCACCATTTATACACTCTTTGTCAAATAAACAATAAAGTTTTACTGTACTTCCACCTATAATCAAGTGCCTTGCAACAGCAAAAGCATCGCCTGCATTATTACCTTTTCCAGCCACTAGCACCACGTTTTTCATAGCTTGAGGCTTTTGTTCAAAATACAATTCGATATGCTTAACTATTTTCAAAGCAGCATTTTCCATTAACACCATTCCAGGAATGCCTATTTGCTCTATAGAATATTTATCAATCTTGCCCATTTCAGTTCCTGTTACAGCCTTCAACATATACCTCCAAAATAATTGCTCATCGTATACACTTAAAATCTAGTGAATAGTGAATAATGAATAGTGAATAGTTATTGTGTCGCCTTCGGCGACGAATCTAATTTAAGATCTTAAACCAAGTTATTTCGTATTTTTAAAATATACTTCGTCCAGTTTTTGTAATTCATCTCCACCTAGTAAATCATGAAAATATGAATAAGTATCGGTGTCATCCTGTGCCAAAAGTCCTCTTTCATCAATTAGCTTCTTCAGCTGTTCTTTTGCCTGGACGATTTCCTTGTCTAACTCTACCACTTTTTGCTGGTTTCCTCTAATAGAGAAATATACTAGCTTTACAGTCTGTTCCAAAAGTTCTAAATTTGCCTGTCTTATCTCTTTAGGCACAACAGACAGTCTTTCCTCTATTTTTATAGTTCTGTTATTAGTTCCTAAAATTGTTCTCTCGCATTCCTGCATTGTTGTCTGCGCTTCCTGGTTATTATTTCCAAAAGCTTCTGTGGTCAGCTTTATAATATTGTCCAAGCATTCTTTCTTTTTGGCAGCAATCTCTTTTGACTCTGTGATTAATCTAGATTGTTCCTTCAAAAGCTCTTTTATCTTGATCTCGCTATCCAATATGCTACTTGTTTTAACAATATTATTAAACAACCCATTCCATCTTTCATCTAATATAAGAAGAGAGATATCATTTTTAAACAGAACCTTTATATCCAGCTCATGCGCTTTCTTATTTCTGTTAAATATATTCCACATTTATCCTCCATCTGACAGTATTGCGAATAAAATATAAAAAACTATGGGAAAATATAGTATATATAAATTATACACCAACATCTCCAAATTGGTTCAAAAAATCAGATATATGTATATCGGAATATTTGAGCTAGAGATATAGTCTTTTAAATGTCAATCATATTTAAGCTTGTAATATAGTCTTTTAAATTGACATTAAAAATTGTAAATGCTAAACTATTGTAGTGCAAAATATTGTCAAGCCTTATGTTTGGAGTATTTTCTCATTCGAAATTGATGTTATTTTTTTATATTTAAGGATGTGATTATCATAAAGAACAAGAAGAAGATTTGTATTATCGGATTGGGTTACATTGGTCTTCCAACAGCGGCTATGTTCGCAACACATGGACATCCTATCGTTGGGGTTGATGTTAAAAAAGAAGTTGTTGAATCCCTCAATCAAGGCAAGATAATTATTGAAGAACCTTATCTGGACATTATGGTTCAAGCTGCAGTTACATCTGGAAACCTAAGAGCTCAGCTTACTCCTGAAGAGGCTGATGTTTTTATTATATCTGTACCTACACCAATTAATGAAGATAAGACTGCAGATATGACTTATGTTCGTTTGGCAACTGAGTCAATCGTGCCGTATTTAAAAGAAGGTAATATTGTTATTTTGGAGTCCACATCTCCACCAGGTACAGTAGAAGGTCTAATGATTCCTATTTTGAAAAACTCCGGTTTAGAGATTGGAACTCAGCTTTTGGTTGCTCATTCACCTGAGCGTGTTTTACCAGGTAAAATTTTAGTTGAGCTTGTGGAAAATAACAGGATAGTTGGTGGAATCAACGTAGCTTCCAGTGAGGCTGTTCGTGATTTGTACAAGACCTTTGTAAAAGGTGATATTTACTTGACTGATGCTACTACTGCTGAAATGTGTAAATTAATGGAAAATACCTTCAGAGATGTTAATATTGCTTTGGCTAATGAACTCGCTAAGCTTTGTGAAAAAATGGGGATTAATGCTTGGGATGTAATTAAATTTTCAAATAAGCATCCAAGAGTAAATCTTCATCAGCCAGGACCTGGAGTTGGAGGACACTGTCTTGCAGTAGACCCTTGGTTTATTGTTGAAAAAGAGCCTGAGCTGGCAAAAATAATAAAGCTCAGTAGAATGACAAATGATAGTATGCCATACCATGTTTTCCAACGATCAAAAAATATACTTTCAGATATTACTGGCAAGAAAAAAGTAATAATACTCGGTGCTACTTACAAGCCTAACATCGACGACATGCGTGAAAGTCCAATTATGGAATTGGTCGAATTATTTGCGAATGATGCAGATTTTGATGTATGCATTTATGATCCTCACATTGCGTCACATGAGTTTATTTGTAAAAATCTCGAAGAAGCTGTAAGTGGTGGACACTTAATTATACTCGGTGTTAATCACGATGAATTTGCAAAAATTGATTTTTCCAAGCTAAAGCCTCTTATGGCTGAGGCCAATATATTTGATACAAGAAACTATTTTGATAGGTCAACTTTAACTGCTGCAGGCTTCCATAGTTATTTGCTTGGAGCATAGAATAATTACCCTTCGGTTTATATTCACTGAAGGGTAATTTAAAATTGAAAGGAAGCAAATGAAAAATGTACTTATTATTGCTCACCAGTTTCCACCCGTTGGTGGCTCAGGTGTCCAAAGAACTTTAAAATTTGTAAAGTACTTACGCAACTTTGATTATGAACCCATTGTCCTCACCAGGGATGCTTCAAAAGCATTTTTAAAGGATGAGACCTTACTCTCTGAAGTTCCTGAGAGTGTAAAAATAATACGCACAAAAGCTTGTGATTTTGCTGCTCTAAAAGGCGTTTTTAAATATTTGGGCAAGGTAGTAAATAAACTGTTAATTCCTGACTCTGAAATAATTTGGCAACATTTTGCCCGTAGAGAAGCTCTTGAAGCAGTAAAAAATAATAGTATAGATGTAATCTATACTACTTCTTCCCCATACAGTGATCACCTTTTAGGCGTATATTTAAAGAAGCACTTTCCTGAAATACCTTTGGTTTGTGATTTCCGTGATGAATGGACTAATAATCCGTATCATGTAAGAAAAGGTTTAAGGTCAAAAATTGAGCGTTCTCAAGAGAAAATGGTGCTTTCTTACGCTGATTGCCTTATAGCAAATACCCCTGTTATGCTCTCTAATTTTTTAAGAGATAACCCCAAAACCAAGGACAAGTTCTATGTTATACCTAACGGCTATGATGAAGAAGATTTTGAGGGCATTAAAGATACTAAACCAGCGATGGATAAGTTTACAATGACATATACAGGTCTATTATACGGCAAAAGGAAACCGGATAATTTCTTTGAGGCTTTAAAGAAGGCTATTAACGAAGGAAACATAGACAAATCCAAAATATGTGTAAGACTAATCGGTAATTTTAAAACCGAGTTGCTTCAATCTAAAATTGATAGTTCTGGATTATCAAACATTGTAGTGCTTATGCCATATATGAAGCATCAAGAATGTTTGATAGAATTGCTGAAATCTAATGCATTGTTACTTATAGAACCGTCAGGACCAGGTTCAGAGGCATTTTACACAGGTAAGGTATTTGAATACATGCATACGGAACGTCCTATATTGGCAATGATTCCAGAGCACGGTGCTGCAGCTCAATTAATCGCAGATACCAAAACCGGTTTGGTTTCTGACTTCAATGACATTGAAAATACGACAAAGAATTTGATTTACCTCTATAATTGCTGGGTCAAAAATTCACAACCACTTAACTCAGATAAAAATGAGGTTTGTAAGTTTGAGCGAAAAGAGATCACTAAATCGTTAGTACAGGTATTAAATAATTCGTTTAAAAAGTAACTGGAGGAGGATTTAAAATGAAATTAATTGATGAAAAAGGTAAATTATTTGGTAAGGTTAACCTCATAGACTTAGTTGTTGTTATGCTTATTCTATTCTTAGTTGTTGCTGTTGGCTACAAGGTTTTAGGTCCAAAGATTACAACTTCCCCAGCTGCACAAGGTGAAGTTACAGCAATAGTAAAATTTACTTTTAGAAGCGACAATATGGTCAAAGCTGTTCAGAAAGGTCAAAAGTTGGTCTTCGGAACAGATTACATCGCAGATGCATTCATAACAGATGTCACGTCCAATTTTGCGGACTATACTTCATCAGATGCTCAAGGTAAAGTGCATTATGAGAAACATCCAGTTTTAAAAGATATGTACGTTACTATAAAAGCTAAAATCAATACAAATGTGCCAATATTAAAGATTGGAACTCAGGAGCTTGCGCAAGGTAAGAAATTTATTCTCAAAACACAGACAATTGAAATGGAAGGCAATGTTGATAGCATCACTATAAAATAAGCAAAATATTACATTTTGAGACAGGTGGTGGATTGTTTTGGAACAATATACATCAACGAGCTTGATATTCCGAGCAGCCAATATACTATGCCGTTATTTTGTGGCATCTAACACTTATAAAGTACTATGTATTTTATTAAATTGGTATAGGAACAGTAAAGTAAATGAATTTTTTGAAAGTTATCTCTCAAAAAATTCATCTTTAAAACATTCTGTAACTTACCGGATATGTTCAAAGCTTTTCTCATTTTTTAATAAGCTTTGGGACAGGCTTTATAATTTTGGAATTTGCTGTGGAAATTCAAGCTGCGTTATATCCTTTATAAAAAACTCCTTTTGCAAAGCAAACAGTTTTATAGCTTTAGCTTTGATGATTTTATTTTTCAGCTTTGGATTCGGAGTTACTACAGTATTTTTGGGATCTTTTAATGCTATTAAAGCTATACTTGTTGCACTGGGCATTTTAACATCCCTACTTCTCTTTTGCGGAAATACAAGATGGGCGACTTGCCTGAAAAGCAGTATGTTCTGGCGTTTTGCCTTATATATTTTTGATTAAAAATTGTCGCCGAATTGTGGCTTATCGAGGTTAATATGAATAAAAAAACTGCAGGGATATTAATAATGTGTGGTTTACTAGCAGGTATTTGTGGAGCTTTCGTTCCAACTATTCTGTTAGTTGCAATGTTCGCAGCACTGCTATTTACTGCTGCGATGATGCTTGACTACTCAAGATTTTTATATGTTATTGGGTTTTATGTGCTTATTGATTATGCACTGAGATATATCATTCAAAGTGCTATTCTTGCCAGCTATTGGGATGAGTTGCTATTTATTTTTGCAATATTTCTCTGGCTGTACAAATGGATAGTTTATAGAAAGCAAGACGGTTATAGATCCACACCCTTAGATATACCCATTATATTTTTTGTGATTGTTTCACTATGTCTGCTGTTTATCAATTCACCAATTTTGGCAATTGGTATTTCTGGCTTTAGACAAGTGGTACAACAAATATTGTGGTATTTTATAGTTGCTCAGTTGGTTTCCTCCAGTAAAAATGTCAAATGGCTATTATATATCACAGTATTCATTGGAGGCTTGCTAGGACTTCATGGTATTTACCAGTATGTCACCAAGGCTGAAATGCCTAGCTTCTGGGTAGATAGACTTGAATCAGGGATTACTACAAGAGTTTTTTCTATAATCGGAAGTCCGAACATTCTAGGAAGTTTGATGGTTCTGCTAATTCCTGTTGCTTTAGCCTTTGTTTTCAGCGAAAATAAGATCTTCAAAAAACTTATTTTTATAGGAATTACCCTTGCAATGTCGGCAACACTTGTATTCACATCCTCAAGATCTGCCTGGATTGGTTTCGTTGTAGCCATGGGTGTTTATTTCTGGCTGAAGGACAAGAGATTTATTGTATTACTAATACTGCTCGTTTTTGCAGCATATGCATTTGTCCCTACTATTGCAAGCAGGGTTAATTATCTTATTAGTCCAGAGTATCTTATCAGTAGTGCTGCTGGAGGAAGAGTTGCTAGATGGACTATAGGCCTTGCTATGCTAAAGCAAAATCTTTTATTTGGGGTAGGCTTAGGACAGTTCGGCGGCGCAGTAGCACAAAACTTTAAAATACCAGATGCATTCTATGTTGATAATTATTTTCTAAAGATAGCTGTTGAGATGGGCCTTGTTGGTTTAGGTGCCTTCTGTCTTCTCATATATAATGCCTTGGCTTGGGGATTGCGTGCAGTTAAAAGAACAACTAATGCTCTAAATCTAAGTATGGCACAAGGCGTTTTTGCAGGGATGGTCGGTGTGGTTGTCCCCAACCTGGTAGAAAATATATTTGAAGTACCAATGATGTTAGCCTATTTTTGGATTTTTACAGCTGTTCTCATCTTCTTGGGCTTCACGTTGCCAAATATGGAGAGGTCAGCCGAGGTAGGAAGTATAAGCTCAGAGCACCTTTAGGTGCTCTGGCAAGTTGTTAATATCAGGTCTTAGTTTTACACTAATAATTCTTATTGGCTAAGAGAATTTCGCTCTAATTTTTCAATAATATCTTTTCTCCTATAAACTCCAAGTAATAGCCCTATCAGAGCCATGTTGAATAAATAGCTTGCTCCGCCATATGAGAAAAAGGGCAGTGCAACATTAAATATCGGGCATAATCCTAAATTCATAAGTAGATTTACTATAACCTGCAGTGAAAATACACAGCAAATACCTACGCATAAATATTTACCATATTCATGTCTTACTTTGCTTGCTGCAACAAATAACCTTAAAATAATCAAGCCCAGTAGCACTATAAGAAGTATTCCAAAAAGCCATCCCAGGCTTCCTACAACAAACGTGAATATGAATTCAGAATTTGCACTTGGAAGACCATTCCCACTTATGTACGTGCTCTCACTGCTGCCAAGAAACTTTGAAGAAGAAAGGATGTTGTCTAGAACAACATTGGTATATCCAGCTCCTCGTGCGTATCTTTGAGGATTCAAAAACACTGTAAAACGCTCTGTTCCATACGGTATGTTGCTCAACACATATACGAAAATTAAAAACACTAATGCACATAAACTACCATAAATAATTATTAACGTTTTTCTCCTATTTCCTTTATAATTACCCCCGCAAATACCAAAGGTAAACATAGTTAAAAGGCCAACACCCACAATAGAACAATAAATAAGTGAAGGCTCTAATAGTATAATAAACAGAGGTAACCCCGAGGCACCAATCAGCTTCAATAGATTTCCTACATTGCCATCACACCATTTTTTAACCAAGCCTGCATAAAAAATCAGTATCAAAGGAATGGCTACAAATGAAGGAATGAATCCAAACCCCCAAATCTGAATATATGCCCTTCCTTGCATCTTTGATCCAAACATTATTGCAAGCAGCAGAAGTAAGCTTGTAACAAAGTATAAAGGTATTGAATATTTTTCCAGCTTTGTGTAATCAAAGAAATAAAACAAAATAATAGCGCAGATTCCAAGTCCAGCAAAGAAAACTTGTTTATAGAAAATGCTATAATCAAAGTACAACGATGAATATATTGAAATTATGTATAGACCAAACACTACTATTGCTCCCAACAGAAGCATGATAGACCATTCTGTTTTAGGTTTATGGGTTTTATGAAGACGCTTGCCAATTTCAGCAGGATTGCCCATCTGAGCTACCGCCTTGCAAAAAGCCTCATCCTCTCCCATACTCTCTGCCATATAGCCTTCAGCCTGCTCAGATATATGGTTTTGCAATTCCACTGTTATAGAGGCATGGGCCTTTTTGTACTTTATTTGCCCCAATACCGTTTCAATAAAATCAGATGCATATGTGTTCAATAGTAGCACCCCCTAACACCTTTCTTATGGCATCGGCATAGTGTGCCCATTCTTTTTCTTTTTCTAGTAAGAGTTTTTTACCACCTTTGGTTATTGTATAGTATTTTCTCTTACGTGCAGATTCTGTATTCTCCCAGTAGGCTTGTATCATCTGATTGCTTTCTAACGAATGCAATATCGGATACAGAGTCCCTTCTTTAAGAGTAAATGTATTATCCGACCTACGTTCCAACTCCTTTGTCATAAGATAGCCATACATATCACCCCCGTCAAGAAGTTTCAATATTAACATTGTCGTACTGCCCTTTAATAATTCCTTATCGACTTTCATTCTAATACCTCCATTTACTATACATCGTATATATATGCATAGTATAACATGCGTTTTCCATATTTGTCCACAAAAATAACTCTCAGATGAATCACTTATTAGTTCCTAATTAATTTAAATAGGACAGAGAATTACGTTAAAATAGAATATATAGCAAGATTAAATGACACTTTATCTTGAAGCCTCTCACTTTGATTCCTGTCTGAACTCATTCATATCTTTTCTAAATTCCGAAAACTCACTATACTGCAGAAAAGTTTTTTATATCTCATATCTTCTACCAGTCTCCAAGAAGCTTGTCCCAAATAATATCAGCAGTGGCACTACTGGTAAATGATATCTAGACTGCACTTCCAAAAATGTGTACGATATTAGTATTCCACCAAAAACCATTAAAATAATTAGGGCATCATACCTTCTTTCGCTCAAAGTATAGAAGCATGCACAAACTGCCATTAGTATTATTAAAATATAAAAAGCTTGTGATATGCCATAGAATGACCTTGGGTACGATTTAATTATTGTTTCTGCTTTTGAATTTTCTGCAGATACAGTACTCCAGTAGTATCCATAGTTTTCATTCCCCCATAGAATTTCGAACTTCCTTGCGGCTAGCTTAATTAGCTGCTTTGGATCACCCTTTAATCTCTCTATCGCTATCTGTTTTGCCTCTTTGTGTACCTTATCAAGATCATAATTGTTTTTTTCTATTATTTGAAAGTCGTCGTTATTAAACATCCCATTATATTTGATATTAGTTCCGATCATCAAGTTAAATCCAGAGTCAGACTTTGTTATGTCAATTCCCGTGGCATTTTGAATGGGTATGTTCACTAGATTAATTACTGCAAAGTAGCAGATCATAACCAATGCTATAGATTTAAATCCCAATCCAACACTAGCAAATGCACTTGCCCTATATCTCTTATATATCAAAACAAAGACTGCAAATACAGGCAAAAGAAGCATTGCCATTGGCCTAATCAACTGAGCACAAGCAGTAAGTGTTCCTATTCCAATTAGCATCAAATTTCCATTAGTAATCTCGTAGTTTTTATATGTAAACTTCTTAATAAATATTAGAATTAGCAGTACTGTAGCCGAAAATAGTACCATAAATAAGTGTTCAGATGCAATAACTGATGTATACATTATCTGAGCTGGCCAAACTGCAAGTAATAACGCTGCTATTCGTCCTGCCTTTTCACCATAAATAATTTTTCCGCCTGTATAAATAAGAAGAACAAGCATCATTGAAAGAAATATATTAAAGAGTTTTGCTACCATTAGGCTTGTTCCAAATAGAGAGTATAACCCCGCCAAAACCATTCCAAAACCTATTTTAAAAGGAAAAACTGCATAGAAATTAACAAATCCTTTGAAGTCTCCTTGACTTGCATTTATTCCATAATTATTCATATGCAAAAAATCTGAAAACGGCTGAGTTTGAACATAATATATCCATGCCAATCTTGGAAGGATTGTGATAAGTATTAATATTATCAGGAAAACAGTAGTATTAATCTTTGACAATAAGTTTAGCTTATAAAAAATAACAATCACTATAATTGCTGCAATCATAAAAGCAAAGCCTGCATAAAAGGGCAACTTGATACTAGCTGGACCTGCCTTGAAAATACTAATTAGAGCAATTAGCCCCAGCAGAGCAATGGCTCCCCATACAATTAAATAGAAAATAACATTTTTAAACTTAACTCTTTCCAAAACATCACTTCCTTTTCTATTTTTTAAGGCAATAAACCCCTCCTACAGTTTAACATAACATAAGTAAAAATTCCCAATTCTAATAATTAAATTTTATATGAATATCTTCACATTTTATTTAAATACTAATTTTAAGGATTTGATTTTATCTATTGCGTATGATATTCTAATAAGAGTTTTTTCATAAATATAAAAGTGTTGAATCACGAATTGTGGGAACATTAACATCCTTATTCACTTATATTATTGAAAGGTAAATTAAAATTATGAATAGAGAAAGTATTTACAAACGTTATGAACAAGCGGTTACACCTAAAAATGAAATAGTCGATAAAATCTATTGGCTCGCTTTTTGTGTGAATAAAATGCTGGTAAAGGTTGATAAGGATAATTTAAGTATTCCTTATTTAAATAATTTGCAGGAGATTAATATTTTGCCTGTTAGGACACAGTATCTTGGCCTATTGCATGGATGCCCATGTTTTTCTGCAGAGCTCTCTTCCGATACTATAGCCCCAGAAGGAATGTCTCTTACAGACCTAAGGTCTCTACATGGTGCTTTAGATGAGGATTTATTCCTTTTAGCAGGTAAGGCATTTCAAATAGTAAGCT
>DATCID010000009.1:0-2515 GCA_036507975.1 Ruminiclostridium sp. | reverse complement strand
GCATTAAATACAGAAGAGGAAAGTGTAACTATGATATTCAAGTAAATAGAGGGAGTGATAAAGGTTTATACTTAGGAGAAGAGATTATAGAAGATGGTGTAGTGCCATTTTTCGAAGAAGGAGAGTATGAAGTCAGAGTAGTAATATAATTATAAAAGCTGCAGCTAGCTGCAGCCAGATTGTTCAAGAACCTCCATGTTTTCATGGGGGTTTAATTATCCCTAAATTAATTATGCGGTAGCATTTCGAAATACTATATATTCTTTACAATAATAGGTAACTAATTGCTTTAAGCGGGCAAAAAAATAGTGAGATAGCACGCTGGCTATCTTTTTCATATTCTGAACTGCTGCTGTAAGCAGGCATTGTTCAGAGACCTTTTTTATGCCGCGGAAACGGGCATAACGTAGTCCATGCAGTTCTTTTGAATCTGCAAAGCTACGCTCAATAGTTTCTTTTCTTCTTTTGTATAACCATTTACCTTTTTCTGTCTTGGTGAATTTAATTACTTCATCCTTATGGTCTTCCCAGACATGGCGATATACAACTCTTTTCTTACTCTTGTCAGATAAACAGTTATCTTTTTTGTCACATTTGGAACAGTATTCAGCTTTACACGAATACTCTCTATATCCTTCACGGTTAGTTGTTCTATATTCCAACGCTCTCAAATCTGGACAATAATATACATCTTGCTCTTTAACATATTGAAATCTAAACTTTGTAAATTTACCTTTTACATGAGGACCTCTCCTATATCCCATAACGGCTTTTAATTCTCTTTCGAATATTTCCTTGCAAATATTATTAGTTAAATAACCTGCATCTGCTCCAACATATTTAGTTTTAAAATCGAATTTTTTAATTTGCACGTCCAATCTTTCTATGTATGGATCGACATCATTTATATTACCAGGAGTTACGTAAACATCTGTTATAATATTATATTTTCCATCCACAGTTCTATGATCTAAATAAAAGAAACCTTTTGGTTTGCCATCTCTAACCATGTAGCCACTTTCAGGATCTGTAGTACTAACCTTAATTTCTTTAGTTTCTTCTATTTTATCCTTTTCTGGGAGAGGCTTCTTTCCATGTGCTATTCTATCCTCAGTAATATCTTTTTCTAGTTCATCAAAGTAATATTTAGTAGATTGTTTAACCTGCTCTTTAGTAAACTTATTTTTATTGGCGTTAGCCTTTAGATGGGTTGAATCCGTATATAATATTTTACCGTCAACTAATTTTTTGTTTATTGCTTGAAATACAATATTATCGAAGATTTCTTGATATATGTCAGTATCTTTGAATCTGGTTATTCTATTTTGACTTATAGTTGAATGACTCGGAATTTTATCGGTTAGTGAAAATCCTAAAAACCAACGATAAGCAACATTAACCTCCATATCCTTAATGAGCTGTCGCTCGGATCTTATTCCGAACAGATATCCTATGAATAACATTTTAAATAATACTACAGGACTTACAGCTGGACGACCATTATCAGCACAATATAAATCCTTTGTTAAGTCAGTTATAAATGAAAAATCTATATATTTATCAATTTTTCTAAGGACATGATCTTTAGGAACCAAATTTTCTATAAATACTAATTCCAATCCTTGTTGTGCAGAATTATTTTCTTTTAGCATAGTGAACCCTCCAAAATATTTCTCTCTATATATAATTCTACACAAACCTCAAAAATCCTTTTTGATTATAAAAAAAAGCCCTCATCGGGCAAAAAAAATCAGGCTGTTGGTAAATTATGTTTATCAACAGCCTGAGCTTGATATATTATTATCAAGCTTTTTATGTTTCACTTTGATTTTTTCATTGCAGATCTGAACATCATACATGATGTAAATACAATTACAATCACTACCACCCATTTCAACGTGTTAAGCGGTAGTTCCTTAACTATATATGCAGCAATCAGAACACCAACCACACCAAAAATATTTGTGGCCAAAGACACTTTTCTGTGATAAGCCCCTTCCTTTACAAACTTTATGGCCGCTACAGGCTCAAGAAATGCACATGAACCCATCATTATAGGAAAGGCAACCTTAGGGGACATTCCCAGGGCAAAAACCAGCGCCATACACGGTGCATAATTTCCTATTCCTATACACATTAAAGCTCCAAGTATAAAGTTACCTACAAGGGCTATCACCAGCTTGGCTCCTGTAAGTGCAGTTGCGTCGCCGCCCACCGGCATAATCTTTAAAAGTCCTGACAGCATAACAAATGCCACCACCAGAAGAGCCATACCCATTCCAACCTGAACCTTCTTTTTCGGGAGCTTGGCAACTATTCCTGCCCCGAAATAGGAACCTGTTGTAGCTGCTATAATCATTGCAATCAATGTAGTTATATCCACTTTAATAACAGTCATGAATATGAGTGCCTCTGCCACCACTGGAATACAGTTGGCAACATTCAAGGTGCCCGGAATTATTCTGTCATCCACCAGCTTTAAAAATTTATATACCGCAGTGGTGGGAGCAAAACT
>DATCID010000008.1:0-12471 GCA_036507975.1 Ruminiclostridium sp. | reverse complement strand
AACCTTTATTTGCTTTAACATGCTCATATGCTTGATAGACTAACATTTTTGAAATCTCAAACGACTTTGCTTTATTCATTTAGTTCCTCCCATAAAAAAAATGGTTGACCAAAATATAAAGCAGGATAATATAGCTTCTTTACTCCACTTCCATTGCAGAAGCTTCATCACTACTATAAGCTATTCCGCCCCTATATTCTGCATTGGTACTTTCATCCTCGTAAGTTCTTTACTTGTGACTTTTCCCTTATCATCAAAATCGTAGGTTCTCCAGTTCCATATAAAAGCCTGTGTTAAGTTCATGCTGCCTTTACTCCGGCTATCATTTAGTCAGTAATCAGGTTTCTTCTAAACTTATCCCAAGACAGCCATACCAGTCTTGGTTTTGATAGCAGCTGAGCGTTTCGAAGCGTCTTCAGCAGTTTATTTTCATTCATCTCCATAACACTTATCTGACAAAATCTTATGTTTTGCCTTTTCCTTAACGCTCAATACCATTGCTTTTGACAATAGCACCTTAAGGTGATTTGAAACCTCTACCTGTATAGCGATTTCGAGGGGCCCTCCCTCATCTTTCATATAGCACGAAACATTTTAATATGTTTATTCTGGACACACGTAGACTGCCGCTTTTTTTAATATTTCATAAGGGGGTAGTCGGTTAACTCCACCTAATTATGCATTTAATAATATTGCCAATCGTTGCCCTAGATTTTGCCAAAAAGCCGCACTCGAAATGTCATTAGGGAACATCTCCACGAATTCCTGATGACATTTGAGTAATTATGTCCTGATACCAATGCCAATACCAATGTTACTCCAATATAATAGAGGTTTTCGCTTGCTTTATATCATAGGTGGAGCTAACCGACTACCCCACTAATATTTAAAACGTGGAAATCTATATTTCATATACATGGTGTAAAGCAAGTTAAAATAGAACGGTTTCAATGTCAGCTTTATGGTAAACTTATTTTGCTACTCTTGAGCTCCTCTGTAATGTTTGAAATGAGAGCTTTAGCTATAAAAACCAAAAAGCTTGAAGCCAGTGAAATGAAAGTGACTGAGATAGTCCATGAATATATTGATAGACTATACTTTGATCTTATAAAGTTTCCTAGTGAAACCTCCAATACCTTAAAGTTAGTTTTTAAAAATGTAGTAAGAAATGGCTTAAAATCTCATAGGAAGGGCAAGAAAACTGTTTTTGATATTCTTGGAGTTTGTTATAAATGAACATCGGGGAAGATTAAAATTGCAGCATAAACCAACTTAACAAAACTATAAAAACTTCCACTGCATACGTGTTTTTTTTTGGTGTACCATAAAATTGTTCTAAAAATAATATGTTCTTACAATACACCATTCAAATTCACGAAAGTAAAGAATTATAAAAAATATAATATTTAATGAGAATAATATATTATTCAAGATGGCTTAGCTTGATGGCTATGGGGTACCGCCACATAGATTATAATTTTAAAGAGCTTGAAAAAAAGCTTTTATGATGGGATAATGAAACGGAAAATAATAATACATATGTGGTGAAATAAACGGATACAGAAACTAATGATCTTCTAGAAAAAATATATATTGAGATGCAAAAAGGGTTTAAGGGTGTTAATACTAAAATTGATAATCTTGAAAAAGATGTTAAAGAGTTAAAACAAGGATAGCAAGAAATAAAAGATTTAGTTACAGATCTTGACCCTAGAAACGCTAATAGACATATAGAAATAGTGGGTAAAATAGATGGCGTAGCTAATAAAGTTGAACCACTAAGACAAAATATTAATAAAGTAGAGGTTGTTAGCCGCATTAAAAGCTGGTTGGGAGATGGCAGAATATCTAGGGGACGTAGAACACTCAATAAAATATAAAACAGCTTTCTAAAAGGGCTGTAAAAAAATGGATGAGTTTCTTTGGGAAGGCGAATATTATTTACAGAAAATAGATGATATTAATAAATATCGTTATCAATATGGAACAGGATGTCTTTCGGATCAATTGCTTGGACAACTACTTTCACATATAGTAGATCTTGGATATATATTACCTAAAGAACACGTTAAGAAGACAGTTAGTTCTATCTATAAATATAATTTTAAGAAAAACTTTGAAAATCAGCAAAATAAGGTTATACATTAGAACTTCCATAAGATATACATGCAGTTTTAAATATTCGTACAGATCCCAGACAACTTGGTGTGATTTTGGAACAAAGAATAAAGGAAGTTCAGATTTTAGAGACTGTGAAAATTTTGGACCTTTGTATGTCAGAAAATAAAGGAGGTTTTTTGTGTGAGTGCAAAGAGGTATATTATTGTTATTGAAGTTTTAATGAGAGGTGTCTCTGATGAAGTTATTTAAAAATGTAGTAATTTATTTTAACAACTTACATGTTCGGAGGAAACTAATTTTATTATATGCGATTATTGGCACAGTTCCAATATTATGCCTCGGTATATTTTTAATCATTAACACAACAAATTTGGCCTATAAAATGCACGTTTCACAGGTGCAAGAAGAGAATAAAAGAGTAAAACTAATAATATTTGATAGTATATATTTGGCTAACAATATTTCAGATATCATTTTACAGGATGAGAATATAAGACCTCTCATTTCCACTCAATATAAGGACGATTCTGAAGTTTACAAGGCTTATAAGAGCTACAATTTATTAAATACAATGTTAAGTAATCATTATGAAATATCCAGTATCAATGTTTATGTTAATAATAAAACAATGGTATCAAACGGGAATTTTAAGATGGTTGACAACAGCATTGCAAAATCAGACTGGTATAAGAAGGCATCTGCAAGTAAAGGCGAAAAAATGTGGATGATTAATACCACGCCTGGGCAGGATGGGAATCTTTGGTTGGTACAGAAATTTTTTTCTGATAAAACAGAGAATTCTGCAGTCTTGATTATTTGCATAAGTAACAACTATCTCAATTTGATGGTTAAAGACACGCCGTTTCATACATTGGTGGAGCTTGACGGAGATAGGATTATTTATTCCGAAAATTACGATGAGATTGGCAAACATCTTTTAATAGGGAAAAAATGGTCTAACACAATGATCCCTCAGTCGGGTATGTTAAGATACAATGGAATAGATTCGCTTGCGTTTAGTAGCATTTTAAGCTCTAACAACAATTTAAATTATTTTCAAATAGTGACAATAGACAATGATGGTCTAAAAGTGATTAATGAGGTCACTTTTATTCTCTTATTTATTGTTTTAATTAGTCTTGTTTTACCTATTATTATGATGTTGATATTCTCTAATATTTTCAGTAAACGTATTGTTACGCTAAGAAGTGAGATGCACAAAATTGCAGGTGGTGATTTTAGTATAATTGAAGAATTTAGTGGTAATGACGAACTAGGTGAGTTTTTCTCTGATATGAAGTTAACGTTAGAGAGTATAAAAAATCTTTCGATGGAGATTTATAATGGAGAAATTTCTAAGAAAAAACTAATAATTGAACAACAAAAAATGAAATTTGAAATGTTATCTACTCAAATTAAGCCCCACTTTTTGTTTAATACACTTGAGTCAATCAGAATGAAAGCGTTTAATAATGGAGAAATAGAGATTGCTAAAATTATAAAATTGCTTGGGAAATCAATGCGGCATGTTCTTGATGTGAAGGATGGGTTAGTGACCTTAGAATCAGAACTGGAATATATAAGAATCTATATTGATATCCAGATGTTCCGTTTTGGTGGTAAAATAAGTTATGAAATCAACATTGATGAAAATGTGCATTTAGATAGATATCTAATTCTACCTCTTCTTATACAACCCGTCGTAGAGAATGCAATTGTACATGGGATAGAGGCTAAGGATGGAGATGGATGGGTAAAAATCTCAATTGAAGAAAGGCAGAGCAGACTTTTTGTTGTTATATCTGACAACGGTATAGGTATGAGCGATGAAAAAAGGGAAGAGCTACTCGACAATACCAACAGTTCAACTTCAAAATTTGGCATCGGTTTGCAAAACATTCAGCAGAGGATCAAATTGTTTTATGGTATACAGTACAATATTTACATAAAAAGTAAACAAGGTGAGGGCACTTCCATAACTATTTGTTTACCATCAGACTGGAGGGAGACTATTTAAGATGAAAGTTTTGATCATTGACGACGAACCTAATGTTAGAGAAGGACTTAAAAGAATTATCGATTGGGAGAGCCTGGGATTTTATATATGTGGCGAAGCGTCAAATGGAAGCGATGGCCTAAATAAAATTATGAAATTCAACCCGGAGCTAACCTTATTGGATATAAAAATGCCAAATATGCATGGCTTAGAATTGGCGTCTGAGGCAAGGAAACAGGGTTATTTAGGAAAAATCATCATATTAAGTGGTTATTCAGATTTCGAATATGCCCGTGATGCAATAAATCTTGGAGTGGATTCATACCTTCTTAAGCCTATTGATGAAGATGAACTGATTGAGGCTGTAAAAATCCAAAAAACAAAAATAGAAAAAGAATTGAAGTCGTCACTGCTTGCAAGCAAAAACAACCAGAATGCAATCAATATTGCCATATGCAATCTCATTTTAGGAAAGACCTACAGTGAAGATAAAATTTATCTACCGAGAGATTTGGGACTGAAAAGCAATATTGATTCATTTCAGGTGGCTGTGATAGAGGGTTGGATTATGTATGACGACATAGAGTCAATAATATTTGGACACTTGAGTAAAGATTTTATTGAAAAACATATTAAATTTGTGACTATTGAAAATAGTGGTGTTGTATTGTTTAAGGGAATGGAACCTTCTGAGTTGCTTCAAAGACTTGAAGATTTTATATCGAGCTTCGATTCCACTTCAGTCTTGATTGGAGTGGGTAGAAGAGTTGATAAACCAGATGATATATGCCACTCATATCTTGATGCGAAGAATATTATTAATCATAAATTTTTCTATAATCAAAATGAGAGAATTTTATGTTCCAACGTTGACGAAAAAATGGAGGCTCAAGTCTTCAGTTTTGAGAATTTTAAATTTGAGGAGTATGTTGAGAAGTTACATAGATTTGTAGAGGCTGGTGAAACAGATAAGATTGAAAACCTTTTTGACGCTTTAGAAACAAGCTTTTCTAAAATGAAAATACAGCCTGAAAAGGTGAAGGGTATATTCTCAAGTCTGTTTATTGAAACCCAGAAAGATATAAAAATTAGTTACCCGCTGATCGAGTTAAGAGTTGTCTCAAGTACGGAAATAATAAATAAAGTATATGGGATGACCTACCTTTTTGATGTTATATCTTATCTTAAATCAGTATTTATTAAGATGGCAGAAGGGGTAGGAAATGTATATCAACACAATGTAGTATCAAAAATACTTAACTATATTGATAAAAATAGCAGCAAAGATTTGAAATTGGAATCTCTTGCAGATTTATTCGGGTACAACAGTGCATATCTTGGGAAACTATTTAAAAACAGCGTTGGAGACAGTTTTAATTTATACCTTGAGAAAAAAAGAATAAATGAGGCTAAAGCTCTCTTGCTACAGCCAAATTTAAAAGTTTATCAGATATCTGAAAAGGTAGGTTACAAAAATTTGGATTATTTTTATAAAAAGTTCAAGCGTTATGTGGGTGAAAGCCCTAATGAATATCGTAGAAAGGTTGGGATATTTTTAGAATAATTAAAAAAATTAGTCGTTAAAAATATAAACGAGCTGAATTACTAAAGACGGCATATAAGTGACAGTAAAAATTCCAACTAAAAAATAAAGGGACTCTTTTGTATCTTGCATTTTTATATGTTTTTTATTTCTATTTTTTCTTTTTCGCTATATGGTTTTTGTGGCCTCCCAATATAATATTATTAGTCCTTCTATTACTCCTCTATTGGTAATATTAGACCATGTTTAGTACTTTTCTTGAACGATTATTTATATGATTCTTTAAGAGAAGTGGTATAACACCAAGTTACACAATATATTCATAGCAAGAAATTCTTTAATATTTTATACTATATATGTATAATTATTATGATGTTTATTATATTGAAATAGGCTTATCATAAATTATGAAATATGTTTCTAGTAAACGTTGTTCATTTGGGTTTACAAATGTATTAATGTATCTTAGGAAATAAATATGTATAGTTTTAATTGATTATATGTAAACTTAAACAGTGTTTATCTTTTATCAGATGCGAAAACTAAACTTATTCGACCAAAAAACTTTACAGGTGAACAAAGGAAAGGAGGATTGCTACTGAGAGAACTAGCCTGAAAGCTTCAAGTAGGATAAGGAAGGGAAGCATCATCTTTAATAATTATTGGGATTAATCAGTATTGGTGTAAGCTAAATTATATTAGTCTTGTGCCTGCAATAATTTTTGAATAAAAGGACAAGAGGTATCATTCCGAGATGTAATTAATGTCAGGGGTTAATAAACATTTGGGAATATTACGATAGCTGTAATCATCGATAAATATACTAAAAGTTAAACAATATAATTTGGGATTTCTTTATTGCTGACGGTTAAGTTCATTAATATCAAACATACTATTCTCCTCTTCTGTGGATATTATTTTGTTTGGTTACATTTTTCTCACAGTGGAGATAAATATAAAAACATACTGGATATAAAGTAGGCTAATCAATGGTTTACAACCGACTAATATTCTTTTTATGAAGGAGGCATTAGTGATTTAGACAATTTTTATTGAGCAACGTGTTAGGAATATAAAAAAATGATTGGAGCGTGTAAATTATGAAAAAAGGAAATTTCAGGTCAACTATGGCTATAGTATTGACAATTTTGTTATCATTAGTAATTACGACTACAACTACAAGTACCGTTAGTGCGGCAACGAACAGGATTTCTGTTTCTGGCACTCAATTTTCGGTTGATGGTAATCGTATCTGGATGAATGGTGCCAATACACCATGGCATGCATGGGACGATTTTGGTGGCAGCTACGATGTAGCCTGGTGGACTACTCACTTTCAGCAATTACACGATAACGGTGTGAACGAAACACGGGTATGGATTACATGTGATGGCGAAGTTGGTGTAAATATAGCTACCGATGGAACGGTATCCGGGTGTACATCAGCTTTCTGGAGCAACTTAGATAGCCTTTTTTCAATCGCACAAAGCAAAGGTATCTATATCATGGCTACTCTCATATCATTTGACCACTTCACAAACTACCATCCTAATTACCAGAGTTGGCGTAACATGGTGACTAATAGTTCGAAAATTGATACTTATGTAAACAATTATCTAGTGCCTTTTGTAAACCGTTACAAGAATAACCCTTATCTCTGGTCGATAGATCTATGCAATGAGCCTGATCAAGCTTATGAACAAGCTAGTGGAGGAAATATAGGATGGAATTATTTACAGAATTACTTTGCAAAGTGCGCAGTAGCGATACACGCAAACAGTAATATCCTGGTTACGGTAGGTATTGCTATGGCTAAGTACAATAGCAATACCTATGGGACCAATGAAGTTAGCGATGCTGCATTGCAGGCTCAAGTCAATGACTCAAAGGCAAGGCTCGACTTATATTCTACACACTACTATGACTGGATGGGTCAATATTGGGGTGTTCCATCTTATGAAGGCCCTACAGGTTATGGCCTTGATTCCTCAAAACCGGCATTAATAGGAGAATGCCCAGGAAATGGTACGACAGGCCATACACTTACTCAGGATTATGAAAATGCATACCTGACCGGATGGCAGGGAGTACAGGCATGGTCTTCAAATGGTGTCGACTCTATCGGAAATTTTAATACACTTATTCCGGCAACAAATGCATTCAAAACCAACCATAATAGTTTGGTTTTCCCGACTGGTAACTAAATATGGCTGCCCTATATAGGAGGCCACTGAAAAATATTTATAGAAATTAGTAATAAGAAAAAGAGAGGCTATATTTCAGTACTGAAATATAGCCTCTCTTTTTCTTATTACTGTATCCAATGCTTGAGGCATGTTAATGTAAATATTACAGTCGTTCAGTGTTATTTACAATGAATATTGCACAACGCCCGGTTTGCTTGACATTTTACATACGATATATTTATAGAAGTAAGTTCTCTAATATTTTATACTATATATGTATAATTTTTATTGTGTTTATTATATTGATATAAGCTTATCATGAATCATGAAATACATTGTTAGTGAACTTTGTTCATTCAGGTTTATAAATGTATTAATATTTTTAAGGAGGATAATTTAATGAAACTATCTAAGAGGAAAACGTTAACAAAAGCATTATCAGTCTTATTGGCTTCCTCACTTTTAATTACTGTTGCAGGTTGTAATCAACCAAAGTCAACTAGCGCTTCTGCTTCTGGTAAAAAATATGCGGAGGAGATCACCTATGATGATTATGAAGCTACTCAAAACTTTCAAGGCCTTCAGACAGGATGGTTCGCAAAGATTATTAAGGACAAGTTCAACATTAAGCTTAATGTAATAGCTCCGAATATGAGTGGGCAGGCAACGTTTCAAACACGTTCAGCAGCAGGGAATCTTGGTGATTTAGTATCAGTCCAAAAAGTCGATCTTTCAAATGTCGTAAAGGCTGGGCTGCTGATGGATATGTCACCACTGATGAAAGATCATGGAAGTAATTTATCAAAGTATCCTGTAGCAATTAACTCAATCAAATCTTATCTCAAAACTGATAAAATGTATGCGATACCGAATGGGTTATCCACACTTTCTCCCACTGAACCAAATGTTTTTGCTAATGGAGCGACAGTCCAAACTCAGGATGGGTCAGCTCCTTACTTACGATGGGATCTATATCAGGCTATAGGCAGTCCAAAGATGAATACAATGGAGGACATATTGCCAGTACTCAAAAAGATGCAGGATTTATGCCCAAAAAGTAATTCAGGTAAAAAAACATACGGTTTTTCTTTTTTTAAAGATTGGGATAGTCAAGCTATGAAAAATGTGTGGTCTTCTTTCCCTGCCATGTATGGCTATAATATGGTTACGGGAACTTCAACAATCCTAACCAACGGTGACAGTTCAAAACTAGATGTTCAGAGGCTTGACGATGAGAATGGGCTGTACTATAAGACATTGAAGTTATACTATCAGGCAAACAAGATGGGGCTTGTGGATCCCGATTCTCCATCACAGACGTGGAATACACTAACAGTAAAGACAAAGGATGGACAGGTACTTTTTAGTCAGTGGGCTTGGGCGGCAATGTCACAATACAATACAACAGATTTAGGTAATGCTACTGCACCTAAGGGATTTGAATTTGTTCCGATAGCAGATCAAAAATACTGGGACGGTGGTAACAACCCGAATGGATCCGGTGGAATAACAGCTATTGGCATCAAGGCAAAAGATCCTGCACGATTGATGGATTTTATAAATTGGCTAGCAGATCCAGAAACTGAACTTATGATTGCAAACGGTCCTAAGGGCTCAACATGGGATGTTAAAGATGGTCAACCTGTTCTCACAGACTTTGGGCTAAAGGTGCACCAAGACGGTAAGACACAGATGCCCGAATCTCTTGGTGGTGGCCCTTTCGAGGCGGGCGCCGCTATGTCGGCTATGATTTCTCAGAACTCGATAAATTCAATTTTGAATACTCCAAGCACTAGTAGTTTATGGCCATCAGTTTTAGATAATTCAGCAACGAAACTTGATAAGTCCTGGCAATTGGCTATGGATGCAAAAAACATGATCGATTATACTAAGAAACACAATATGTTAGTTGTATCTGCTGGCAATGACTATATCCCCCCTTTAGATACGATGGACATTAAGAGCGAGCGAGCAATATGTCAAAAATTTATAACGAATACCTCATGGCAAATGATATTTGCATCTAATGATGCTCAGTTCAATAGCTTATGGTCAAAAATGAAATCTCAACTTAAAGGCAATGGCTGGGAAGACATTGTTGCTACTGATATGAAAATTTCCAAAGATTACAATGCTGCATGCCAGCAGGTAATAAATACTGTGAAGTAGTTATTACTTGAAATGCAGGTTACATTTATTCTTATCTTAGTAATAAAAGCTTTTTAAAAATTTTATACCACTTAACCCTCCCCTCAGAAAATGGGAAGAGTTAAGTGGTATCTTACATTGAAATTTCTAATTTTTACACTAATATATAGAAAGAACAAAAGTTATTAATAAATTAATGTAGATTTTGTGTATATCACTAATATAGCAGTTTTTTATTTAACGGGTTGTTTAATGGAGGTTATTAATGTGCAGACGTCTGTAGAACCACTTAAATGTGGTAAAAAAATTGGTAAAAAGAAAAACTTATTTGCTGGTTTTAAACTTTTTTTAATTATATTACCATTTTTGATCATTACTTTTGCTTTTTCCTACTATCCGCTTTATGGTTGGGTTTATGCTTTTTATAATTTCATACCACCTTTAAAGCTATCTCAATGTGATTTTATCGGTCTCTATTGGTTTAAGTCACTAATATCAAATCCGACAAGAACAAATCAGATTTTACAGGTTCTCCGCAACACATTTGCAATGAGTGGTATCAATATTCTCACATCATGGCTTCCAATGGCTTTTGCAATTTTACTCTCAGAAGTTAGAGTGAAATGGTTTAAGAAAAGTGTGCAGACATTTACTACGATTCCAAATTTTATCAGTTGGGTATTGGTCTTCTCATTTGCTTTTATAATTTTTTCAAGTGGTGGTATATACAATAAACTTCTGCTTAGTACAGGGATTATCAGCAAGCCAATCATGATCCTGCAATCTGATAATCACACTTGGCTTGCAATGTGTCTTTTAGGGATATGGAAAAGCTTGGGGTGGAGTGCAATATTATATCTTGCAGCTATTTCAGGAATTGACCAAGAACTTTATGAAGCAGCTAGAGTTGATGGGGCAGGACGCTTTAGGTTGATATTGCATATCACTATTCCAGGATTGATGGCAACATATTTTGTGCTTTTACTGCTTGGCATGGCGAATTTCCTCAATAACGGTTTAGATCAGTATTTTGTTTTCCAGAACGCATTTAATCAAGCACATATTCAGGTGTTAGATCTTTATGTTTATAATCTGGGAATTGGTTCTGGAAATTATTCACTCGCCACTGCTGTCAGTATGCTAAAAAGTATAGTAAGCGTCACATTGTTGTTTGCTTGCAACGGTCTGTCTAAATTAATAAGGGATGAATCAATTGTATGATCACTTCCAATTATTTTGAAATGGGGTTATTTAAATGAAAACATCAGCTATTACAAAACAGAAACGAAAGGAATCACAAATTAAAATCTTTGATGTTATTAATTTTATAATATTAGGATTGTTTACGTTAATTTGTATTTATCCTTTTTATTATTTAATAATTAATACCATTAGCTCTAATGTGTTAAGCGGAAACGGAGATATTATCTTCTTCCCTCGGCAAATACAATTTTCCAACTATATACAGGTGATTAAAATTCCAGGGCTTATGAATGCTGCTTATATTTCAGTCGCAAGAACTGTATTGGGTACTATATTGCCTGTTCTGGTTAGTTCTTTTTTGGGCTTTATGTTCACCCAGAAAAAAATGTGGAACCGAAAATTATGGTATAGGTATGTACTAATAACAATGTACTTTAATGCGGGATTAATACCATGGTATATCACAATGATGAATCTTGGTTTATTGAACAATTTTTGGGCTTATATTTTACCCGCGTTGATACAGCCATTTAACATCATATTGACTAAGACTTACATAGAATCTACTCCAATTACTATACAGGAAGCGGCAGTAATGGACGGGGCGGGCATATTAACTATATTCTGGTATATTATATTACCGATTATCAAGCCAATACTGGCTACGATTGCTATTTTTTGTGCTGTTGGCCAATGGAACTCTTTTATGGACACAATTATTCTCATGACCAACCAGAATCTTAATACATTACAGTCTATACTTTATAAATACATTAATCAGGCAGATGCTTTGGCATCCATGTTGCAGGGCAATAATTCAATATCTGGCAACATGATTCATGCAGCTACAACGCAAACGGCTGGCTCTGTGAGAATGACTGTTACGGTCATTGTGGTGTTGCCTATACTGATGGTCTATCCGTTTTTTCAAAGGTCATTTGTAAAGGGTATAATGCTCGGCTCAATTAAAGGTTAATGAAATATTTTTATAGTAAATCTTGTTTATTAAGGTTTACTATAAAACCTTATAAGTCAGTCTATCAATATGTCCATTAAAAGTAAGCGTCAAATAGCCCCCACCTTAACTTAAGAATGAGGGCTATGACATTATTTTTTTAGTGGCTTTCTGCAATTTTCCGGTAAATCCTTAGACCAGGGAAGCAGAGCATCTAGTATTTGTATATCCTTAGTATCTATATTAGGTAGCTTCTCAAATAAATATGTTAAATATAATAGTGGATTCAACTGATTTTGTTTAGCGGTTTCAATAATGC
>DATCID010000007.1:0-4333 GCA_036507975.1 Ruminiclostridium sp. | reverse complement strand
ACAGAAGGATTAAACCAACTGTATGACTGGCTGATTCGTGGCAACGATGAGGTTTTGAGCGGCTTGAGCGGAGTACGGTGAAAGTCGTATGCTCCGTTCTTAAGGGAGTTGGCTCTGGCAACAGAGCCTGCTTACCTGGTGTGCGAATAAATCATTATTTGTAATTTATTGGAGGTATTGGATATGAGTAAAATTTGCTCTAGAAGTGTTCACCTTGATTTTCATACATCGGAAAAGATAGTAGAAATCGGTGAAGGATTTGATCCCAAAGATTTTGCAGCTACATTAAAAAAAGCTGATGTACAGTCCATTACATGTTTTGCTAGATGCCACCATGGAATGATATATTATGATACAAAGTTTGCAGCAAGGCATCCAGGTTTAAAAAGGAATTTATTAAAGGAACAGATAGATGCATGTCACGAAGTAGGAATAAAAGTACCCATTTATATAGCCTGCGGTTGGGATGAATACTGCGCTAGAAAACATCCTGAATGGTTGGAAAGAACAGTGAATGGAGAGCCTGTAGGTACTCATCACATCCCTGATGGTCCAGGACCTTTAGAAGCTGGTTGGAAGACACTGTGTTTTAATACACCATACGCAGATTATGTTGAAGAACAGACCGTAGAAGTTCTTGAAAAGTTTGGATCTAGTGTAGACGGTATTTTCTTTGATATTCTATTTCAGGAAGCCTGCTACTGCAATTACTGCCTTGAGGGAATGATTAGTGACGGTCTTGAACCTACTGTTAAATCAGATGCAGAGAAATATGCTAAAAAGGTGTTATTTGATTTTAAAAAGAGGCTGTTTGATAAAATAAGGAGTTACAACAAAGAATGTCCAATATTTTTTAATTCAGGACACATCAGCTCCGAAATAAGACATGAAATAGAATTTTATTCGCATATGGAAATCGAATCCTTACCTAGTGGTATATGGGGATATGAGCATTTTCCAATTACAGTAAGATATGCACGTAATCTTGGCCTAGAATATACGGGGCAAACCGGTAAGTTTCACAAATCCTGGGCTGACTTTGGCGGTTTTAAAAATAAGGCTTCTCTCGAGTTTGAATGCTTCAATGCTCTTGCAAACGGAGCAAAATGTTCGATTGGAGATCAGCTGCATCCCAGTGGCGTTATTAATAAATCCACTTATGAACTTATCGGTAGCGTATATAGTCAGGTAAAAGAAAAGGAGACTTGGTGTGAAGATGTCATAGCTTTAACTGATATTGGAGTATTCAATCCCGAAGCAATAGGGAAAAGTGATGGTAATATTGATTCATCTATAAGTGGTGTTTATAGGATGCTCATAGAAGCCCACTATCAATTTGATATAATTGATGAGCAGATGGACTTTAATGAATATCGTCTCATAATTCTTCCCGACAAAATACTCTTAGACAGTAGCTTGAAATTAAAGTTGGATGCCTATCAACATGGAGGTGGAAAAATTATTCTTTCTTACAAATCGGGTCTTGATTATGAAGAAAAGGAGTTTGTGCTAGATGGCATAGGTATCCAAAAGGTTGGAGATGCAGAGTTTTCGCCTGACTATATAGTAGCAGGCAAAGCAATTAATGAGGGTTTATTTGATACCGAGTATGTAATGTATGACAGAGGAATGTGGGTGGAGCCTTTTGAAAGTACAGAAATACTTGCCAAGATTTGGAACCCATATTTCAACAGGACGTATAAACACTTTTCTTCTCACAAACAGACACCTATAGAAAAAGAGAGTCCGTATCCTGCGATTGTGAAAAATGATAACATTTTGTATTTTTCACATCCCATATTTTATATGTACCATAAAAATGGAATGAAAGCATACAAACAACTAGTTATAAATGGAATTAAAATGCTTATCGGTAGAGGATTAGTTGAGACAAACGCGCCTAGTACATCTCATATAACTCTTAATTATCAAAAGAAAGATAACAGATATATTGTGCATTTACTACACTATATACCAGAAAAAAGATGTACAGAGATAGAAACTATAGAAGAGGTAATACCTTTATATAATATTACTCTGCAAATAAGAATATCATCCAAGGTCAGTAAGGTATACATGGCCCCAGAGATGACGCAATTGCCTTTTGAAGTTTGCGGAGATTACATAAATGTTACTGTACCTAAGGTAGATGGGCATGCAATGGTAGTATTTGAAGTATGATGAAGTATTCTAAATTGAGCGGAGGGACTATTATGTCAATTAAAATTCCAGCAAGTAAAACTGCAATTGTACTTATTGAGCCTCAGAATGACTTTCTTTCTCCTGGAGGCACCATGTATAGCTATATTAAAGAGCAGCTAGCTGATAGAAATGTCATATCAAATCTACAAAATCTTTTAAATTCAGCACGTGGAAAAGTGAAGATATTCTATGTGCCTTTCCATGGATTTGAAAAGAATTTTCCTGAGTTGAAAAAGGGAGGCCCTGCATATGAGGGACTCAGAGGGATTGAAATAGATATGCAGGCTGATTGGGGTAAAGGCGCCTGGCTTAAAGGTACACCAGGGCCCGAAATAATTGATGAGCTAAAGCCTGAGGACGGTGATGTCATAGTAGAAGGTAAAAAGACTCTGGATGCATTCCATTCCACGGCTCTTGATTACTACTTAAGGGCTAATGAAATTGAGTATGTGGCTTTTACTGGGTTTCATACCAACTGGTGCGTTGAGTCAAGTGCACGTTCTGCTTATGACAAGGGTTATAGAGTAATAGTTATAGGGGATTGTACGGCAACTGATACCCAGGAAGAACAGGATTATGTTGAGAAATTCATTTTCCCTAAAATTGGTAAAGTATTAAACCATGTGGAATTTCTGGATGCACTAGAGTAATATGAACAAAATATATGGGGTGGGGAGCTCGCTTAAACGAGTTTCCTGCCCTTTTTATATATATTTTTAAGTTTTGTAGTATAATTAAATTGCGGATTTTAAACTTAATTACATACTGGAAATTTTTAAAGAGAATAACCAATTATAAAAGTAGTTTCGAAAACTGTTACAGTTCAGATGTAGAGTCAAAAAATAAAGCTACTAAATAGGAGGCTTTATACAATTATTCTAGTTTTAAAGTTATGGTATTATCGTCGAATGCATCCTTGATTCCTTGAAAAACATTTCTTTTGTTTTTTAATAATGTGGAAATGAAGATTCTTATTTGTAGATAATATTTTGCTCCAACCTCTGTGCAGATATAGCTTTTAATAGTGGACCCTTTATATCTCCGACTCAGTGTGATGAATTTTTATTTCCGTATTTTAATAGGTGGGTTGAAAGCCTGAAAAGTCAAGGCATATTCTCCGTCTGGCACACAGATGGGAACATTATGCCCTTAATGAATAGGGTAATTGAAACTGGAGTGACAGCAATACAGTGTATTGACCCTCTTGGTGAAATGAATATTATCAAGCATAAAAAGAGGTTGGTAATAAGCTAACACTCATTGGTAATATCAACTGCTCAAACCTTTTTTATAGATCACACATAATATTTTCATAATCGTTCAAAATGAGCAACACCTGAAATACTGCATCTGCCAACTATAGCGGCTAAAAGATTTCTTTGTTACGCCGCTAGAAAAAGGCGCTGCGCAGGTGTTTTATATTATATTCAAAGACTTACTAAGAATTACCTGGAAAGCGGGGCATTTTAAATTGCTTAGATCGTTTAAATTATAAGTTCTTGACGAAAAAATGTCCGAATGGCAGTTGCATACCCATAGAAGGACGTTCTCAGTATGGAGTACTATACGCATCCGGGAGATTAATTTCTTGATTATATCAGGGAATTTCATAAGAAATTGAAGTGTACTCTTGTGATTATGGTCTAATTATGGTACAATAGTGCCACAGAAAGGGGCTGATTGTATGCCGCAAATCATTCCGATTCGAGATTTAAAAAATACAAGCCAAATCTCTCAAATGTGCCAAGAGGCGATCGAGCCTATATATATAACCAAAAACGGTTATGGAAACATGGTTATCATGAGCGTTAAAATGTACGAGAAAAAATTATTAATGCTGGATGTGTATCACAAATTGGCTGAAGCCGAGGCGCAAATAGCGGAAGGGAAAGTGCTGGATGGAAATACCTCTTTGAAAAGTATAAGAGAAAAATACAATGTATAGGCTGGTTGTTTCGGAGTTTGCGCACAGTGATTTGGATAATATAGTTTCGTACATTGCTATTCAACTTGCAAACTTCATAGCAGCTACCAATTTTCTAGATGAAGTGGATAAATGCTATGTCCATTTGAAAAACAATCCGTTTGTGTATGAACGGTGTCATGATTCTTTCTTAGAAAAAAAGGGCTA
>DATCID010000006.1:0-4470 GCA_036507975.1 Ruminiclostridium sp. | reverse complement strand
TTCTAAAACAACTTTTGCCTTGAATTCTGGACTAAATGTTCTCTTTCTCATTGATAGTCAACCTCTTTTCTTATGATTTTATTATATCAGGTTCATTATCTTTTCGAAAATTCTTGTTGAGTTTTCTTAGACCATTATATTTTGATAAGAAACAAGGTCGGTCACAAATTTAGGAACATCGGCTGGAATGGTTACTGCATTACAGGTTGGGATGTTCTTCAGCTGTTCTACAAGGGCAATTCCTTTATTTACATCATCTAAGGTTCCATATCTTTGCTCTTTTTTTATATAATCATACATAAAAACCTGTGTAGAAATCTGACCTTCAAGTATTTTAGGCGTAAAATCCTCAGGATCCATAATTTTAGCAGCCTTAACTTCTGCTAACAAATCGTTAAGAACTTTAGAAGGAATTCTAAGAATATTTTTTTCCCTATCTATCTTTCCTCCTAATTTTTCGCATAGGTCAAGAACTTCTGCATTAGGAACAGCAATACCTACAGTTTCAAGTACTTTCAAAGTAGTTCTGTGAATCATCTCAAGTTCACTTTGGCTTAAAACTTCTATTTTTGATTGAATCCTTATCATAATTAGTTCCTCTTTCCTTTTTTTGTCTTATATATTTATTATAAATAATGCTAATACATCTCATACTATATTTTAAGTATTATCGTTAAATATATCCTCAACTTTTCATTGTTGTATGCACACTATTTTTGGAACTTAACAGAACCATTCTAATATGTTAGAATGATAATAGCTTAAACTGGAGGTATACAATGGAAGTTATTGACGAATACATTGAACTGGAAGGTACATATTTATTGCAATTTACAAATTACCATCTAAACCAGTCTGATGCAACACATAAATTCAATTATCATAATGAATTAGAGTTATCCTATGTTAAATCTGGTTCTGGAATTTATACTGTAGATAACAAAGAATACGACATCTGCAAAGGCGATATATTCATATTCAACAACATAGAATCTCACACCATCACATCAATAAATTCAGGAGAACGCCTTACAAATACAGTTATCATTTTTGATCCAAGATTTATATGGTCATTTGAAAATAATTTGTTTGATCGTAGGTATCTTGATATCTTTTTCAAAAGAAATGATCAATTTGAAAACAGAATTAATAGGTCTAATAAGGCTACGGAGCATTTGAGAAATCTATTTGTGGAAATAGAAGAGGAATTCATACATAAGCTCCCAGAGTATCAGCTTATGATTAAAGTTAAGCTTTTAAATATGCTTGTAATTCTTACTAGGTACTATGGTTATATAAAATCTGGTGAAGCTGACAATGCTGCGAAAAGGCAGAATGATCTTATCTTGATTAACAAAGCTATAGAATATATAGATGGTCACCTTTCGGAGGATATAAAACTGAATGATTTAGCAACCCTAGCTCACATGAATGCCTCCTACTTTTCAACTTTTTTCAAAAAATACATTGGTGTTAGCCCGTTGGAATATTTAATTAAAAAAAGAATTCATAGGGCAGTAGAATATATTGGCAGCAGCACTAAAACCATACTGGAAATAGCAAATCTCTGTGGTTTCAGCAATACTGCCAATTTCAACAAAACCTTTAGGAAACTAGTAGGAAAGGTTCCTTCGGATTTAAGATGAAACCTTATCTCCGTTGAAGGTCTACTGTCATTTTTTCATCATATTCCAAATTTTGAAAGCCTTTGAAGGAAGCTAAATGTGGTTTAATTGAAAGGAAGCCGTCAAAGCTATTCATTCCATCGCCCGCACTTATATCGTTTTTCCCATTGCTAGCTTGTAAATCTCATTGAGTGCTCTGGCTTTTTGTGCATCTAGAATATATTTTACATCCTGTTGATTGATTTTTTTCACTTCTTCACGAATTATTTCCGTCACGTCTTTTTTGCTTGAATTAGCCCATTTATTAAAGCTTGTGCGTTCAAATAGCTTTGAATACCATATATAATCTTCATGGCAATCCAAGGTCAAGTCAGAACTGATGAAGCCCCTCTCGAGACCTTCCTTTATTATGCTTGTAAAATTCTCAGGAAGCTCCTCCACCTCAAAACCTTTGATTAACTTGGCTACATGCTGCATAATTTCCAGATCCAGAATGAGCTGTATGGGGCTGAACACTTCATCGAGACTGAGTGTTCCTATGGAGTAGAACTTTCTGGCTCCATTCATTGCACCTGCCATCATTAGTGTTCCTTTTTCAACTGCGGCTTGTATTCCAGCTTTTTTTGCCCAGGTATGGATATTGGTACTGCGGTATTCCAAGGGTGTTTGGAGCAATTGTGCAGAAAAATCAGCAGACATGCACTCAAATATGAATTTTTCCGGTGATCCGAATCCAATATTAAAGGCCCTAAGATCAAAGGGAAACACGTTGGGCTTTATGTCCACAGGAAGACCAGTCAGTTCGTGCACCAGCAGCGCTCCTCCAAGTACCTCTGCAAGATCCATTGCAAAAGCCATGGACACAGATAAAGGTGTTGTTACACCTAGGGTTGGCATTGAAAATACATATACCGACTCCAGTTTTTCTTTATATTCAAAAACTATATCAAAGGAATCCCCTCCTAAACACAGAGGGGAAGCTATAAATACAGGTAAGCGACGCATAGGCTTCTCCATTATTTCCGCCATCTCGAACATGTATTTTGCAGCCAGCATTGAGGTTGGTTCTAGAGGCCATCCATCATGACAGTTTTCTGCTGCTATTTTATATTTTATCAACGATTCCAATGCTGGCGGAACATCGCAAGGATACCCCGGCACACCTGTACCAAAACCATAGCGCTGACTGCATTTCTCAACAAATTGTGCCATACTCGTAAGGGCTGAAGTGTCAAAGGGTAGTATTTGGCCATCTTCTGGGCGCTCATAATTATAAGAGTATATACTTACCATACCATCAAAAGTCGACTTACCCTTTTGGATTTCCGGCACTTCTTGTCTGGTTAATCTTGCACGGATATCCGTAAGAAAGCTTCTTGTCTGTTTTTGGTTTATTACAACCCTTCCTGCTTTAATTTCAAAACCTAACTCCTCCAGCTTTTTTAGCGCCCTTTCATTGACAACTCTCACTCCTATAGATGACAATATGTCACATGCACCAGACAAAATCTTTTCGACATCCTCCGCTTTAAAATATTTACCTTTATATAGCTTACCCTCTAGCAGATTTGATTCCATATTAACAGTACACCTCCCGCTTTGCAGCTATAACCTAATACTTATCTACAATTTTAGATAGATACCTGAAACCATCCACATCATACCCTTTTGCAGCTGCAATTCCCTCTGCTAAAAGCTGTAACGGAATGACATTAATAATGCTAGAAAATATTTCATCCTCACTTTGTGCTACCTTTACAATACTTGATTCCGGCACTCCTATTTCAGCTTCCAAAGCATTATCTACTATTAGATATACATCAGCCCCAAGGTTTTTTAAATACCTAGCGTGGTGTGCGGCTTCTTTTATAGAAGAAGAAGTTGAAGCACATAAAATAATGGGCAGTCCTTCTTCAATCACTTCTACCGAGCCATGTCTAAAATCTGAAACGCTAAGTCCCTCAGTATGAATAAAGGTTTTCTCCTTCATTAGCAAGGATCCCTGTTTGGCCGTTGGCGCATTCATTCCTACACCCAGTATATACACGTTTTTTTCATCCTTCAGTATCTCCACTAGGAGAGGCACACTTTCATTAGCAAGGGAAAGAGTCTTTGTAATTGCATTTGGGATCTTTTGTAGCTCTTGCATTGCTGCCTTATCGTTCCCAGCTGCTAAAATATAAAGAATCAATAATGAAGCCATGTTAGTTTTAGTTGCAGAACTCACTTCTTGGCCCGCGTGCAGAAGAAGAACCTCATCAGCCTTACTGGCAAGAAAAGATTCTGGATTGTTAGTCATCCCAAAGAATTCTACTTTTCTATCCTTCAAAAGCTGCGCAATAATTTTGGTTTCAAGACTCTCTCCAGATTGTGATACCAAAATGGCTATGGTATCTTTGTCAATATTATCTGCTATATAGTTTGTTTCTGCTGCAGGAATTACATGTGGAATAATGCCCCTGTATTTTGAAAAAGCATACTTTGCTGCATCACATGCATTTAGAGACGCACCTGTAGCCAAAAGTAGAATCTTATTTTTCCCAGTAAACATGCTATTGTATTTATCCAGTTTTAGAGAGTATAAGTCTATAACCTTTTGTGCCACTTCCCCTTGATCATTTATTTCCTTCCACATTTGTGTTCTCATATTTTAATAATCCTCCTGATTTTAATTTGTCATTACTTATTTATAATTCCTAACCCTTGACGGCTCCCGAGGCCAAGCCACTTGCCAGGCTCTTTTGGAAAATGAAATATATAATTATGGAAGGTATCATTACCAAATTTAGTCCCGCAAATAGAGTTACCCAATCTGCTTTGAGTCGAAATGACTCCATCAGCCCTA
>DATCID010000005.1:0-16824 GCA_036507975.1 Ruminiclostridium sp. | reverse complement strand
TAAGGAGATGTCCCTAGAATAATAATATTTACGTATCTCTATCCTTCCGTGACCCTTTTCAACGGTCTTAACCATTGACAAAAACTTATCTCCTAAAGGCTTGCCATTGCTATATGATAGCCTATATGCAATATTTAGATTTTCTATCATATCTTGGATTTCTTTATACTGAAAGTGCTGTACAATATCATTAAGCAGACCTTCTTGATTGCCTTTTACATTTAAAACATAATCTGATTCGCAATCTTTAACTATTTGTTTGGCTATTTTACGCTGACACCCCATAGCATCAATAGTAACAATACATCCCTTAATGTAAAGCATGTCCAAAAGCTGTGGAATTGCAGTTATTTCATTGCTTTTTTCTTCAGTCTTCACCTGCCCTATAACAAGGCTATGAGAATTGCATAAAGCACTCACTATGTGCACCCCTTTGCTACTTCCTGTCTCAATAGTACCACGCATTGTCTTGCCATCTATGCTCACAATATCTCTATCGGCAAGCTCCACAGCTGCTTTCATCCAATCAGTAAAACATTTTTCAAATTGTTTTGGAGAAATAATGTTAAAGAGTCTTCCAATAGTAGATAATGAGGGTATCCCATTAGGAAGCTCAATATACTTTTTAAACCAGTCAATGTTAGTCTGAGCCGATGACCACCACTGTATTTCCTTCCATTCATTACAGCCACAAATAACAGCTGAAACTACAATAAAAATAATATCAATAAGTTTGTGCTTAACTTTTCCTTGCTCACGCCTATCCTCGATTATGCTAAAGCTATCAAAAAACTGTCCTTCATACATATTATTCCATTATTCCTTTTATGTTTTATATAAACATATTATATAATATTTAACATATAAGCACAAAACAAAAACTGGAATAAACCCTTGATATTAGGGCATTCCAGTTACTTTGTCGAAATAATTATTATTAAAATATGGATACCACTTTATTTGTTTTCATTGACATATAATGTCATATTGTGTAAACTTTATATTAGTAGATTTCATATAGCCTCCTCTTATTTTAGAGAGGCTTTCTTTTTATTTTCCATTATTTTGCTTCATGAATTTGCCGTGATTATATAAAACTTACTATTGACATAAACACCCTTTGTTTTGTATAATGTAAAAGCACGTTAATAGACGAGCGAAATATATGGCGGCGTAGCTCAGCTGGCTAGAGCATTCGGTTCATACCCGACAGGTCGTAGGTTCAAATCCCACCGCCGCTACCATATTTAAGCGATAGTTTCTATCGCTTATTCCACGGCCCATTGGTCAAGAGGTTAAGACACCGCCCTTTCACGGCGATAACAGGGGTTCAATTCCCCTATGGGTCACCATTTGGGAGCTTAGCTCAGCTGGGAGAGCGTCTGCCTTACAAGCAGAGGGTCGTAGGTTCGAGCCCTACAGTTCCCACCAAAACAAAAAGATTGCATTGTAAAATGCGATCTTTTTGTTTTATAGAATAAGTTTATCCGATGTCTACCGCCGCTAATACTCCCACTTCTACAAGTGGGAGATAAGCGGCGCTATGACCCTGGACAACGATTTCTAAGATTTAGAGGGAGTAAAAACTCCCCCTGAATCCAAGAACTCTGTTTATGAGATAGGATATAATTTGTAGTGCTAATACTTCGTATAATTACATAATGAAGGATTTTATTTATTTACAGGAGGCTTAAATGAAGAGCAAGTTTTTTGCCACAATGGCTTTGACATTTTTATTAGTTGGAAGTACTGCAATTCCTTCCCTTGCTGATGTCTCAAAGGATGCTGTTCTAATATTGAACATTGGAAAACCTACTATGCAAGTTAGTGGAGTAGAGAAGAAGCTTGATTCGCAAAACGAGGTAACACCAGTTTTAGTCAATGATACTGCTGTGGTTCCCATTCGTGCAATAATTGAAGCCTTGGGAGGAAAAGTACAATGGGAGTATAAGGAAAGAAAGGTTACTATTTCTTATAATAATAAAGTAGTAGAGTTCTGGCTAAATAAAAGAAATGCTAGGGTAAATGGAAAAGAAATGGATGCAAAGATCGCTCCTAAGAGTATTAACGGGAGGACAATGATACCTTTAAGATTTGTTTCAGAAGGTCTGGGGTTGTGTGTTAACTGGGAAGGCAGCACTAAAGCGATTTCAGTTAGCTCATCAAGTGATTACGTGGCTATTGTCGGCAGTTCAGAAGTAAAAAAGGCGGAGTACAATATTTTTTTAAGCAGTGCCAAAAATAATATAATGAATTCCATTTCACAAAACCCGAATGGGGAAATCTCAGAAGGAAACATTTGGGATACTCAAATTGATGGAATGAAGGCAGGAGATCTGGCAAAACAAACGGCACTTGTCTACGCAAGGCAACAAAAAATATTTTTATCTTATGCAAAAGAGAATAAAGTTACGTTGAGTAATGAAGATTTAAAAAGCATTGATACCTCAATATCTGAAATGATTAATCAAGAGGGCGGTAAAGAGGCAGCTGAAAAAAAGATAAAGGAGAATAGCAATGTAAACTTATCAGAATACACAGCATTCTTAATAGATAATCAGTTGGTGAATAAGTATTTAGATGGTGTTTAAAAGAAAGTTGAAATATCGGAAGATGAGATTGCAAAGATCTACCAAAATGATAAGAACAGCTTTGATAAAGTTACTGTAAAGCATATTTTATTTTTAACAACTTCTGATCAAGGTACAGACCTGCCTATAGAGAAGCAGGAAGAAGCCAAGAAAAAAGCAGAAGATATTTTATTAAAAGTAAAAGCTGGAGAAGACTTTGATGCTCTTGCAAAACAGTATTCCGAGGATCCTGGTTCTAAAGATATTGGAGGAGAGTATACATTTTCTGTGGGACAAATGGTTAAGGAGTTCGAAGACTGGTCGTTTCAGGCGAAGGCTAGCGATGTGGGTATTGTAGAGACATCTTACGGATATCATGTAATGAAATTTGTTGGAAGAACTACTTTTGAAGATGTAAAGTCTACTATTAGCGATAATATTGCAAATGAAGCGATGAATTCATATGTTAATCAATTATTTTCGGACCCTAGCTTTGTTATTATTAAAAATCAGAGTGTATATAATGCAATTGAAATAAAATAATTTTTGGAAAGATATGGTTGTATATGGAAGAAACACAAAGCATAAGTAATAGGCTGTTATCAAAAATTGCCGATAAGAAAATATATATAAATGAGAAGAAAATCAAGTACTATAATCTGGATTTATTAGTTAGAATTATAAACAGACTGGTTTCATTTAGTGATAATTGTGAGGAGTGTTTGAGTTTTCTAAATAGCCTTGAGCCATATATTGATAGTATTGAAGTTAATGCAGATAAGCAAAAAGACAAAACTTATCACGTGTATTTAAACAGTATTATTTCGCATTTACAATTAAAGCACAAGCTTGTCACTGATAACTATTATACAATGGTGTGTCTTCCTCTTGGAATGGTATTTGGTTCGGCATTTAGCGCAATCGGTTCATTCAAAGGTATGAGCAGCGGGGGTATAGGTATAGGACTTTGCCTTGGAGTGGCGATAGGATCAGGTATGGATGCCAATGCAAAGAAAAAGGGAAGTGTTATTTAGAAGGAGTACTTCTTATTCATCAATGCTTCTGAAACCCTTACCTATAGTCTCAGAGGTGTTACTTATAGTGATAAAGGCAGAATGGTCAACACTACGTATAAAGGTACGAAGTTTTATAGCCTGCCTTCGGTTCAGCACAGTGGTAATTACCTCTTCCTGTTTATGTGTAAAAGCCCCTTCAGCTTTATACACAGTTGCGCCCCTGTGAAGTTGATATACTATATATGATTTAATTTCTTCAGGCTTTGAGCTGATAATGGCTATCCTTTTACTCATATTCAAGCCTTCCATAACTAGGTCAATCATGAAAGCTTTCATAATAAGTCCAAGAACAGAATACAAACCTATTTTAATGCCAAACACCACCCCAGCTCCGGCTGCAATAAGAAAATCTGTCAGCAGCAGTGTCTTGCCTATATTTAGACTTGTGTATTTGCTGAGTATCTTGGCAACAATATCGGTACCACCTGTGGATGCGTTGAGATTGAATACGATTGCCGAACCAACTGCAGGCAAAATAATAGAGAAAACAAGCTCTAGCATCATATCATTTGTAAGAGGTGCATTCATGGGATAGATCTTCTGAAGAGCCCACACTATTCCTGAGAGTGCAAAGCTTGAGTAGACTGTTTTTGACCCGAATTCTGAGCCTAGAAAAAAATATCCCACAATCATCAGAACTATATTAATTATAAGCATCATTGGCCCAACATCAATACTTGGGAATAAATTGCTTGCTATGATTGCCAAGCCGCTTACGCCTCCAGTTGCAAATTTATTTGGTATTTTGAACAGGCAAATGCCGATACCTACCAACAGCAATCCAAGATTAATTAGCAAAAATTCCCTTAACCGTTTCATGATATGTGTTCCAACTCCTCTAAAGACATTATTGTCAGTCTCTTCATACCTTTTGTGTATATAGTAAAGGTGTCCAGTGAAGCATTTTAACACTGGGTGTCAATACTATTTTCGCCTGTTTCTTCTCTGCAGCAGATCCATAATAAAAGCTGTAATTAATGAAACCACAAATACAATACCAGCTATAAGTGCGAGAACTATATATGCAAGATCCTCAAATCCTGTAGAAAAAAACCTAGATTTTATAAAGAAACCAATAACTGCGAGTGCTATGATTATTGCCGGGATATACTTAACTATCGCTCTTTTTTCGAAAAATCTACCAAGAAAAAATGTGATCAAAACAGATATAAGGCTTGAAACTGCTACTAACAAATAAAATCCTGTCATAATGACCTCCATGGGTCGCAGCAACGACCACAAAATTTAATAAAATTACTAAGCTAGATGAACTTTATTATATTTTCCAATATGGAACTATAATATCATAAAAAATTGAGGCAATACAGTGAATCTTATGTTTGAGTTTTTAGCCTTGACATACGATTTGCTATCATATTATAATGAGCAATACAATTGAATATTCTGAATGAAGAATTTGAGAGAGAATGTAATCGAAGAATTACATCGCCGAAGGTGAATTTGCACAAACTCTCAGGCAAAAGTATCGAATTTGGACAGAACTCTGGAGAACATTTATGTACCGAAGAAGTAACTTATGGTTTAATATATAAGGAATCTTTCAGGTTAAAGGACAGAGGCAAATAGGAAATAATTATTTTATAATTAATTTCTATTTGCCTCTGTTTTTATGTTATAAACAACTGTGATATGTAGAAAATATATAAAAGAAGTACTGTAGCTGAAATTTGCAAGATGCATCCGTTATATGACTAAAGGAATGGGGAGGAAAAATTGTGGAATTAAAAACAGCATTATATGATATTCATGTGAAGTATGGTGGGAAGATCGTGCCATTTGCTGGCTATATGCTTCCAGTGCAATACAGTGGTGTTATTGCAGAACACATGGCTGTTCGTACAAAGGCAGGATTATTTGATGTTTCTCATATGGGGGAATTTATTTGTAAAGGAGAAGCTGCATTGGACAATTTGCAGATGCTTCTTACAAATGATTTTACTGATATGGTAGATGGTCAAGCAAGATATAGTCCTATGTGTAATGAACAAGGTGGTATGGTAGATGACTTGATCGTTTACAAGATTAAAGACGATGCTTATTTTATTGTAGTCAATGCATCAAATAAGGATAAAGATTATTCTTGGATGACTTCACATCAATTTGGCAAAGTTATATTTGAGGATATTTCTTCTATTACTTCTCAAATAGCATTACAAGGACCTAAAGCATATGAAATTTTAAGAAAGCTTACAAAAGAAGAGTACATTCCTCAGAAATACTATCATTGTGTTTTTGATGCTATAGTGGATGGAATGAAATGTATTGTATCCCAAACAGGATATACAGGAGAAGATGGATTTGAAATTTATCTAGGTAATGAAGATGCTCCGAAGATGTGGGAAACATTGATGGAAGCCGGAAAAGAGTTTGGAATAATTCCATGTGGACTTGGAGCAAGAGATACACTGAGGTTGGAAGCAGCGATGCCCCTGTATGGACATGAAATGGATGACACAATAGATCCTTTGGAAACAGGATTGGGATTTGGCGTTAAAATGCAGAAGAAAGATTTCATTGGAAAAAAAGCCATCGAAGCAAAAGGTAAGTTTACTCGTAAAAGGATTGGACTCAAAGTGATAGGAAGGGGTATTATTCGTGAACACGAAGAAGTTTATGCCGATGGGAAATTTATTGGGCATACTACTTCAGGAACTCATTGCCCATATCTTGGTTATCCAGTTGCAATGGCATTAGTAGATATTAACTATACCGAAATTGGAAGAAGAGTAGAAGTGTTGGTTAGAGGCAGAAAAGTAGAAGCAGAAGTAGTCGCATTACCTTTATATAAAAAAGGGCAACCACAAATTTAAGTCATAAGAATTTGAAAAATATCGGAATATGGGAACAAAGACTGGTTAAAAATAAAAATAAAAGTATATTAGGAGGAAATGATTATGAATTTTCAGGAAGATGTTATGTATACCGAGTCTCACGAATGGATTAAATTTATTGATGAAACAACTGTTTTAATAGGAATAACAGATTTTGCACAACATGAACTGGGGGATTTAGTCTTTGTAAATTTGCCACAAATAGATGATGCGTTAACAGTAGGCAAAACATTTGCTGATGTAGAATCTGTAAAAGCTGTTTCTGATGTGTTTTCCCCTGTATCAGGAATAGTATGTGAAGTTAATCAAGATTTATTAGATGCTCCACAGATGATTAATGAAGCACCCTATTTGGCATGGCTAATTAAAGTATCGAATATTTCAGAGCAAAAGAAAATGCTTAATTTAGAACAATATAGAGAATTTGTTGCACAAGAGTCAGAAAAATAAAATGAATTCTATATGTTAAGGAGGATGTTAAATGGGTACCTATGTATCAACCACGGAGCGAGAAACAAAAGAAATGCTTGAGGTAATAGGCCAAAAAACAGTTGATGGGCTTTTCTGTCATATCCCTGAGGAGGTAAAAACCAAGGGGGATTTGAATCTCCCAAAAGGTATATCAGAACTAGAAGTGCGTAAAAAAATGGAGAATTTGGCAGCAAAAAATATTATGTTTTCATCCATTTTTAGAGGTGCAGGAGCCTATAATCATTATATTCCATCTATTGTAAAGAATGTAGCAGCTAAAGAAGAGTTTGTAACAGCATATACACCCTATCAGGCAGAAATTAGTCAAGGTATTTTGCAATCAATATTTGAATATCAGACTATGATTTGCCAGTTAACTGGAATGGATAGTTCGAATGCCTCTGTATATGATGGAGCAACAGCTGCGGCAGAAGCAATTGCGATGTGTAAAGAAAGAAAGCGTGAGAAAGCTTATATTTCCGCAACGGCACATCCAGATGTAATCGCAACGGTTAAGACATATTGCTTTGGAAATGGAATAGAGCTCATCTTGGTTCCTGAAAAAGATGGAGTAACAGATGAAGCATTTTTAAATGCAAATTTATACAAAGCTGCTGCTTGTTTATATATACAACAACCAAATTATTATGGAATTATTGAAAATGCGGCATTGATAGGGGAAGCTATACATAGTGTGGGTGGCAAGTATATTATCGGCGCTAATCCTATATCTCTTGGAGCACTTAAATCGCCAAAAGAGTATGGTGCCGATATTGCAGTAGGAGAAGGGCAACCGCTGGGATTACCTCTGGCATTTGGTGGCCCTTACCTCGGGTTTATGGCTTGTGTTGAAGCAATGACAAGAAAATTGCCTGGAAGAATTGTTGGTGAAACAAAAGATTTAGATGGAAAACGGGCTTATGTATTGACTCTTCAAGCTAGAGAACAACATATTAGACGTGAAAAAGCATCTAGCAATATTTGTTCCAATCAAGCTCTATGTGCATTAACAGCGGCTGTTTACATGGCTACAATGGGAAGCGCTGGTATTTATCAGGTTGCAATACAGAGCAGGTCAAAAGCACAATATATGGCAGACAAGTTAGGCGAAATAGGGTTTGATTTAGTTTATAATAAAGAATTTTTTAATGAATTTGTTACAACTTCACCAGGTTCGGTAAAAAAAGCATTATCAACCTTAGAAAGCAATGGAATATTAGGTGGATTTCCTTTGACTGGCGATAAAGAAGGTACGATTTTGTGGTGTTGTACAGAAATGAATTCAAAAGATGAAATAGATCAAGTGATTAAAATTTTGAAGGAGGTGTAAAGGGATGGAATTAATATTTGATAAAAGCTGCGAAGGCAGAGGATGTAGTATTTTACCAGAATGTGATGTGCCAATTGTTTTGCCCAGTGATAAAGACAAAAGAGCAAAAAAATTAAACTTACCTGAACTCTCCGAAAATGATTTGAGTAGACATTATACAGAATTAATAAAACGAACCTATGGTATAAATGATGGTTTTTATCCTTTGGGGTCTTGTACAATGAAGTATAATCCTAAAATCAATGAAGATATGGCAAACTTACCGGGATTTACGAAAATACACCCTTTACAACCGGAATATAGTGTTCAGGGCTGCCTCGAAGTGCTCCAACTAGCAAAAGGATATTTGTGCGAAATAACTGGAATGGATGATATGACTTTCCAACCGGCAGCAGGTGCACATGGCGAGTTTACAGGACTTCTGCTGATCAAGGCATATCATGCAAACAGAGGAGATGTTAAAAGAACAAATATTATTATACCAGACTCTGCACATGGTACCAATCCAGCCAGCGCAGCAATTGCTGGATTTACTGTGGTTAGTATTCCTTCGCGAACAGATGGGTGTGTTGATTTGGAAAAATTAAAAGAAGCAGTTGGAGAAGATACGGCTGGCCTTATGTTGACAAATCCAAATACGGTGGGATTGTTTGATAAGAGTATTGTAGAAATTACAAAAATTGTCCATGAGTCAGGCGGTCTGACATACTATGATGGAGCTAATTTAAATGCTGTTATGGGAATTGTTCGTCCTGGGGATATGGGTTTTGACGTTATTCACATTAATTTACACAAAACATTTTCTACACCACATGGTGGTGGAGGACCGGGAAGCGGTCCGGTAGGCTGTAAAAAGTTGCTTGCAGAATTTTTACCCGCACCGACTATTAAGGGAACAAAAGTGTTATCTTTTGAATTCAATTCTAAGAGTATTGGAAGAGTAAAAAGTTTTTACGGTAATTTTTTAGTAGTTGTACGGGCTTTAGTTTATGTTTTAACCTTAGGAAAGGAAGGAATTCCGGAGGCAAGTAAAAATGCGGTTTTAAACGCAAATTATATGATGGCAAGATTATCTGATCTTTATGATATGGCATATAACGAAACTTGTATGCATGAGTTTGTTATGAGTTTGGAAGGCTTAAAAAAAGAAACAGGGGTTTGCGCAATGGATATTGCAAAGGGCCTTCTGGATAATGGAATTCATCCACCAACGATGTATTTTCCAATGATTGTTCATGAAGCACTTATGATTGAACCAACTGAGACGGAATCAAAAGAAACGATAGATAAAGCAGTTGAAGTATTTAGAGCATTGCATACAATGGCAAAGGAGAACGCAGAAGCACTGCTTCGGGCGCCTATTTCAACACCTGTGCGAAGATTAGATGAAGTTGGAGCAGCAAGATATCCTAAATTGAAATATGAATATACATGATGTATTAAATTTTAACTTTTCAAAAAAACTTTTCGACAGCGTCTATCAAAATACTGCAAATATTTAGCCATACATTGTATTTAATCAAGCTTGAAATACTTCAATTGATGATAAATTTGTAAAGGTTTTTGAGGAAAATGTCTAAAAGATGATATTTCCAATTTCCTTAAAATGACAAATAATTCTTACCCCCTGCATTATAATCATTCTGCATGGAACAAAGCAAATACAAATGATTAAAATACAGGGGGTCTACATATGATGAAAACAGAAACACTTCCATATAAGCACGCTGGAGGGTACAGTACAGCATCAGCGAAGAAAGGAAGCAATATAAAAGCTTCAGCTTTGCTGGACTATCTAAATAAAACAAATCTTATTATTTTGCCTGCAGCATTTTTGCTTGGAAGAATATCACTACTTGGCGGGTTAATGCCATTTGGCATTGCCTTATATGCCGCCACGCTGGGCATGAATGTAAATAGAATACTTATATCAATCGCTATATTTGCAGGAATGCTTTCATCAGGGGCCACCATTCAATTGTACACCGTAGTCACAGCGATGCTCCTGTTTAACGCTATCAATATTCCTTTTAAAAAGAGCGTTGGGTCATCGCTTCGGGTTGGTATTATAGCATTTATAGGTGTATTAATACCCGAGATGCTGCTTACATATTTGCAGGGTTTTTTGATGTATGACGTTCTTAAATCACTTCTAAATGGTTTTATAATATTCGCACTCGTTTTTGTATTTAAAAATGTGCTTGAGGTATTAGGAAGTCCAACTAAGAGATATTCACTAACAAATGAAGAGGTATTAAGTATAGCAATCGCATGCGCCTTGTCAGTTGGCGGGTTAGGGGCATGGAGTATTATGGGAGTAAGTCCTAAAAATATTTTGTGCATCATAATTATACTTATATTTAGCTATAGAACAGGCGCGGGAAATGGAGCTGCTATAGGTGTAATTGTAGGAACTGTTATAAGCATATCTTCCAATTCATCCCCAATTATCATTGCTTCCTATGCATTCTGTGGATTACTTTCAGGAATTTTAAGAAATATGGGGAAAATAGGTTCATGTTTAGGAGTGCTAATGGGAAATGCATTGCTGACCTTTTACACTAATGGTTCAACTGAGGTGCTTATATATTTATATGAAATTATTATATCGATTTTGATATTTATGATAATTCCTCAAAAGGCAATGGATGCAGTAGTAAGTACATTTGATAAGGGTTTATCAGCTAAAGGAGATAAAAAGGGCTATAGTACTAGAATAAAAGATATGACAGTAGCTAAATTGAACAAATTTTCAAATGCTTTTGGTGAAATGGCAAAAACCTTTGATGAGATATCTGAAACAAAAACTATAACTGAAAAGCATGATATTACAGCAATTTTTGATAGAGTGGCAGATAGAGTATGCAAGGGTTGCAGTCTTAGTACCCACTGTTGGGAGCAAAACTTTTGTAATACCTATCAGATTATGTTTAAAATCGTTGAGAAGCTAGATAGCAAGGGTTGGATTGAACAAGACGACATTCCAAAATATTTTATGGACAGATGTGAGAGGATTGACGATTTTGTTAAGTCTGTAAACAATGTTTTCGAGCTGTTCAAGGTGGACATGGTATGGAGAAGCAAGATAGGAGAAAGCCGAGGATTAGTATCACAGCAAATGAAAAGTATGTCAAAGATAATTTCAAATTTGGCTAGCGAATTAAACACAGATATTTGTTTTAAGGATGATTTAGAGAATCAGATAATAATGGAACTAACAAAATCAGGTATGCGAAATACTGAGGCTATTGTATATGAGAATAAATTTGGCAAACACGAAATAACTTTATCCTATAAAGGCTGTGGAGGTAAGAGAAGCTGTATTGGAAATGTTGAGAAGGTGGTTTCGGAGGTAGTTGGCCACAGGATGTTGAAGGATGGCAGCGAATGCGGTTTGAATTCAAAAACTAATATATGCACTATTAAGCTTGTTGAGGAAGAAACTTATAAAGTTATTACAGGTGTGGCAAGAATCCCTAAAAATGAGAAATATGTTTCAGGGGATAACTATACCTTTTTAAATACAGGTGATGGCAAGTACATTTCTGCTTTGAGTGACGGTATGGGGACGGGTCACAAGGCATGCGTACAAAGCAAGGCAACAATTAATCTCATTGAGCAGTTTATGGAATCTGGTTTTGATAAGGATACTACAGTTAAACTAATTAACTCAATCCTCGTCCTTAGATCTAATGACGATTCCTTTGCAACCATTGATATGTCAGTAGTGGATTTATACGAAGGGGAAGTTGAATTTGTTAAAGTAGGGGCAGCTCCTACATTTATCAAAAGAAGCGATTTTGTTGAAACCATTAAAACCGCATCCTTGCCGGTAGGTATATTGAGTGACATAGAGATAGAGCTAATACACAAGAAGGTAGGTAATGGAGACTTTGTAATAATGGTTTCCGATGGAATTATTGACTCCTTCCAAGATAGTCAAGATAGCATAAAAGAAGTACAAAACATTCTACAGGAAATGGATTGTAAGAACCCCCAAAAGATAGCAGATGATTTGCTAGAAGCGGCATTGTGCTGTTGCCATAATAAAGTTCCAATTGACGATATGATGGTTATGGTTTCGAAAGTATGGAAATCCAAGTAACTTTATAATGATATTAGAAACCAATGTATAAAAATACTAAAAATTCATAAACTACCCATAAGTGAGTTCCTGATCCAGAGGGAGTTTTGACTCCCAATGAATATTAGAAATCGTAATCCAGCGTCAGTTGACGTCGGATAAATGTGCTTATTGGAGGATTTTATGTTTTTTGGAAAATCGAAAAGAGTAATTGTAATTAAAGATATCCATTCAAATTTATTTGAGGAGGCTATTTTAGTTTTGAAAGAAGATAATGATAAAGAGCAATGTAAAAAAATAAGTTCGGATAAGAACAGCAACATTGATAATAATTTTATTCTAAAGGAGGCAGAGTTAATCATTAATAACTATATAAAAGATAACAAGAGTAAATTCATTTCACCTAAAAAGAATGAAGCATTAGTTAAAAATACAAAGTTCATGAAAAATTTATTAATAAACTCAGCCTTACTTGGAAGCGTTGCTGCAGTGGTTTTCCTATTAGTTAAGCTTTTTTAAAATTATTTGCGCTATTGATTTTACTTATCTAAATGTATATATTATTATAAGATAAATGAATTTCGTATTAAGGAGCAAATAATGAAATTGAAATCCAGTAAAATCATTGATTTTTTCTTGCTAAAAAAAGATTTTTATTCAAAGCTGACTGACAAAAGTATGTGGCTATACATAGGAATTGCTTTGGTGGGAATACGCGATGTTGTTTTAGCCATAATTAGTATGTATTCTAGTAACCCAGACTACAATAAAAACATTCAATTCGACGTCAAAACAATAGGCATTTTGTTTGTAGCGGCAATAGTGATAGGACTTGTTGATATAATTAGCTTTTCTTATCCTATTTTTGATGTAATAAAACATTTTAAAAAGAGGGATGGAATCGATTCCATGGCATTGGGAATGTTGAATTCCAGCCTTTTAACGAAGGTTATAAAGGTTTATGCCGTAGTCAATATCATTGTTACGCCTTTGGATTTACTGGGCTATTACACAAGTAACTTGGCTGTATCAAATAAATCGATGGTATTAATGTTAATCTCAGCAGTACTTGGCATATTGGGGTATTTTTGGTTCAATGGTGCTATTACTCGCGGATTATGTGTTCTGTTTAAGCTTCCAAATAATGTACGTGGACTTGTATTTGTGCTTGTGTTCTTTTGGAATTCACTACTAGGTTCGGCCATTGGATACTTAATAAATCATATTTTAATTAATCTGTGAACAGTCATGTATTGAATCTTGTTAACTAGCCCTCTATTTTTTCAGTGATAACGACACAATATCACTTCACTTTTAAAGTTGAGATTAACAATATGCAATCGTATAAACATAATCAATATTTGGAGATAAATCCTCTAAATATTGATTATGTTTATATAATTATTGATAAAACTTGAGTTTAAGTGTATAATAATAACTAAGTGAGGAATATATTATATGTAAAAACTTGAATGGAGTGAATGAAATGCTTATTGAATTTACTGTGGGCAATTATCTTTCTTTTAAGGATAAAGCTACTATAAGTATGTTAGCTTCTGGCAAAAGGGAACTTCGTGATTCAAATGTTATAAATAATGTGAAAAAGGGCTTATCTCTGTTAAAGTCTTCAGCTATTTATGGCGCAAATGCAAGTGGAAAAAGTAATTTGTTTTCTGCAGTAGCTTTTATGATGCAATTTATAAAAAATTCTTATAAAGAAAGTCAAGCGGGCGAGGCTATTGAAGTTATTCCATATCTGTTAGATGCTGGTTCTAAAACGAAAGCAAGTTTTTTCGAAATGGTTTTTATAATTGACAAAACTGTATATCGTTATGGGTTTGAAGTAACAAGCGACGAGGTATTCAAAGAGTGGCTTTTTATTCAAAAAGGAGATAATCAAAAGAATGTCTTTCTACGTGAAAAAGATAATATTATTATTGATGATAAATCCTTAGGAAATGCTGTTAACAATGTACCTATAAAATTAAGAGGAAATGGGTTGTATTTATCTGCTTTGTCTATGTATGGGGTAGAGTTCGGCACGAATATAGTAGAGTGGATGACGAGAAAAATAATTATTTTACAAGGGAAGAATGTGTCTGGAACTGTCATAACTGAGGCGGGTAAAATGAAAGGATATATTAATAAGAATGAAATGTTAGCCTTTTTAAAGGCTGCCGATATTAACATTATTGATTTTGAAGTTGATAAATCAGGAGTAAATATGTTTTATAAAATATACGATGAAAATAATATAGCTATTGGAAGTCAAAAAATGAGTTTGTTCGATTTGGAATCACATGGGACAAGGAAATTATTTTTCATGGCTAATTTTATTATTCTGGCATTACGAGAGGGAAAAATAATTTTTATAGATGAGCTTGATGAGGCGTTGCATCCTGATATTACAAAATTTATTTTAAATATATTTAATTCAACAGATTTAAATGAACACAATGCCCAGTTAATTATAAATACACATGATACAACACTCTTAAATAATAAAATACTACGAAGAGACCAAATTTGGTTTACGAAAAAGAATCGATATGGGGCATCTAAAATTCTATCATTAGTTGAGTATAATGATAGTAATGTGCGCAGCGATGAAGCCTATAGTAAAAACTACTTAGCAGGAAAATACGGAGGAGTTCCATATGTTCGCCCAGGAATATTACTTTCAGCTTTGGAAGAGGGTGAAAAAGATGGGAACTGATGATATAAAGAAAAAGAAGATGGCAGAGAAAACTAAAAATAATGCATATCAAAGTAGAAAGATAGGTGTAATTCCACCAAATCCCACAATTTTAATAATGTGTGAAGGGGAAAAAACAGAACCCAATTATTTTGATGAATTTAAGTTATCAAATGTAAGTGTAAAGCTGGAATCCACCAAGGGTGGAGATGCACTTCATGTTGTTCAGCAAGCCATTAAACTTGCAGATGAAGAACCATATGATGAGGTTTGGTGTGTGTTTGATAGGGACTTACATACAGAAAATCCTCAACCCGAAAGATTTAATGAGGCTATCTATAAGGTTGAAAACTTTAAAACACTTAAAGAGTATAAAATATCTAAAAATTTTAAGAGAGTCAAAAAATTTAACTATGCATACTCTAATGATGCCTTTGAACTCTGGTATATACTTCATTTTGATTATATGCATTCTGCAAAACCAAGGCATGAATACTGTAAAATGCTTAGTATGAGAATGGGGAAAAAGTATGTGAAAAATTCATGTGACATGTATGACGATTTAATTGATAAACAATCTCATGCAATTCGACGTGCAAAAACGCTGCTAGATGAGTACGCTAATCATAATCCTGAGAAGGATAATCCTTCAACTACAGTTCATATACTTGTTCAAGAATTGAATAAATACTTAGAAAGTTAAAAACTATTATAATGAGAATGAGTCAATATTATAGGGTTATGGCTATTGGCGAACACTTAATAAAATGTTTGCATATTGTAAACACAAAATTATTAGTTTATAATATGGTAGTAGTTTCGAATAGGAAAATTTAAGTATAAAAGAGCCTACTAATACCTAAACAATAGTATAGACAAAAAATGTAGTTATATCAAGTCTCGGTAGTCTAATGGATAAGACAGTGGTTTCCGGTACCACTGATGCGGGTTCGATTCCTGTCCGGGGCACCAAAAAATAGTGGTTTTCAAGAATTAGTATCTTGGAAGCTGCTATTTTTTTGTCTAATTTGCGACTACTTTACAAATATGGTTATGTTACAAAATTTAGTTGATATATTGTTATATATGTTATATTATATGTATAACACATATAATGATGGCGGTGACGATAGAAGTGTATCTGAAAATCGATTTTGAAAGTGAAACACCAATATACACACAGTTAAGGAATCAGATTGTTGAGGGTATTGCTTTAAGTTTAGTTAAGGACGGGGAGGCACTTCCTTCTGTAAGGCAGATGGCAGAGGATATTGGCATAAATTTGCATACTGTAAATAAGGCATACACACTGCTGAAGGCAGAAGGCTTTATAAAGCTAGACAGAAGAAAAGGCGCAAGTATTAATTTAAATTTTGATAAACTAAAGGAAAATGATATAGAAAAGCTTAAGGGAGGGCTTAGGGTAATTATGGCAGAGGCACATTGTAAAAAAATTAGTAAGGATGAGATAGTAGATCTTATTTATGAAATTTATAGTAAGTATGAGAGGTAGAGGTGCTTAGCTTATGGGGGTTATGTTATTTCAAAATTATTTCGTTATGATTATATTATTTGCAAGTGGTTTGTTTATACAAAATATAAGTAATACCGAAAATCTGCGTATGAAATTTTTACGCAGATTTTTTGCTAAATTCATCTAAATTTCTTTTGCTTCTTACGATGAATCCTCAAATCTTCATCCAAATTCCACTATTTTTGTCATTGCCTTTCGATAATATTTTGATT
>DATCID010000004.1:0-15833 GCA_036507975.1 Ruminiclostridium sp. | reverse complement strand
CTGTAAAAGGATAAAGTTTCCTATATAACGAAGGGGGTGGCTTGTTTTTACAGTATAGTTGAACATACTTAAGAATTTTGTATTGTTCAGATAGAAACCAGTAAAATGTTATAAACCTAATTTATTAATCGAGGAGGAAGTTGTATGAAAAAAAATCTAGCGTTAATTTTGGCTTTGACTTTATGTGTATCAACATTCTTATCAGCTTGCGGCAACAAAGAGGTTGCGACTGAAACAAGTACGAGTGGGTCAAGTGTAAGTGCTGTTGAAAGCAGTAATGCTTCAGGTCTTTCAGAACCAGGAACGTATCCATTGGTAAAAGAAAAAACCACCATAAAGGCTTTAGTTGGATATGGAACCGCAACAGATATCAATACAAATTGGAATACAACTAATTATGAAGAGAAAACAAACGTACATGTTGAGTGGCAGGTAGTTGCTGCTGGTGATTTCAGAGAGAAACGTGCTTTGATACTTGCAAGTGGAGATTTGCCAGATGTTTTCCTAAATGGCTATGCTGATTTTACAGCAGCAGATGAAATGTTATATGGAAGCCAGGGAAGCATTATTCCTTTAAATGACGTAATAGATAAGAATAGTACTTATTTGAAAAAAATATTAGATGAAAATCCATTATATAAAAAGATAGCAGCTTCATCAGATGGAAATATATACTCCATGCCTACTTTTGCTGTTTGCTACCATTGCGATTATTCCCAAAAAATGTGGGTTAATACAGCTTGGTTGAAAAATCTAAACATGCAAATGCCTACAACTACTGATGAATTTGAGAAAATGCTTATAGCATTTAAAGAAAAGGACCCTAATGGAAACGGCAAGGCAGATGAAATGCCTTTAGCATCAACTACAGATGGATGGCATTATCAGCTTGAAGGATTCTTGATGAATGCATTTGTTAATAGTGATGCAGATACACATCTTGCACTGGCTAATGGCAAGATAGAGATGACAGCTACAAAGCCTGAATTCAAAGAAGGCTTGAAATACTTAAATAAACTGTATGATGAAAAATTGATTTCTCCACAATCATTCACAACAAATGCAACCTCGATGGGAAAATTGAATGAAAGTGGCAAAGAGGCGGTTGTAGGAGCTATACCTGGAGGAGCTAACTATATATTCGCCGGAGGAGCTGCAGTTTCAGAAAGATGGAGAGATTATGATGTATTACCTCCAATAGCAGGTCCTACAGGATTTAAATCCACACCTAACTATTCAGCTACACGTGATATAATTACTGGAGATGTTGCAATTTCAAAGACTGCAAAGGATCCTGCATTGATTATGCGTTGGGTTGACTGGCTTTACAGTGAAGAAGGAACCTTGTGGCATGATACAAATGGTGGTAGAGAAGGTACTGAATACAGAAAAGCAACTGCAGACGAAGTTGGTTTAGATGGAGCACCTGCAAAATACACCTCATTAAAAGTAAGAAAACCAGAGGATAATGTTGTTTGGGAACAGTTCTTGCCAAGTAATATGACAAAAGAATATAGAGCTTCTTGGACATCGCCTAAAGAATGGAATATACCAAATAATTCACAGGCATCTGAAGTACAGCTTTTCAAAGGATCAGTGGCGTATGAAGCTGTTGCTCCGAAAAATGAGGAATCATTGCCAAACTTATCTGTAAGCAGTGACAAAGTATCTGATTACACAAGAATTAAGACCGGAGTAGATGATTACGTCAAGGAATCTATAGTTAAATTTATAACTGGTAATATGGATATTGACAAGGATTGGGATAGTTATGTTTCTAAATTAGAAAGCATTGGTTTGAAGGACTATATTTCTATGACCCAGGAAGCTTATGATTTAAAATTCAAGAAATAGGTAAAATAGAGTAGAAAATTTTAAAGCTTTACTAATTTTAGGGGGACGTTGCGAAACGTCCCCCTAACTATAAGTCCAAATAAATATTGGGGTAAATAATGTGAGGTAAATATGAATATTGAAATTAACGAGCTACATAAAGATGGTTTAATGCTATGGTATAAAAAGCCTGCAACTAAATGGCAAGAGGCACTGCCTCTTGGAAACGGACACATGGGTGCGATGGTATATGGCGGAACTGATATAGATAAAATTTCACTTACAGAAATCACCTGCTATTCAGGCGAGGCATCAGATTACAATAATCAGGAGGGCGCTTCCAAAGTTATACCGGATATCAAAGAGGCATTGTTCAAGCATGACTATAAAAAGTCTGATACTCTTTGTGAAAAAATAATTGGTAAGAGGTTAAATTATGGTACCAATCTTCCTTTTGGAAATTTGATTTTGAATTTTAATAACCAAAACAGTGAAATAAGCGAATATAGGCGAGAGTTACAGATTAATAATGCGCTGTCATTTGTCAGTTACAAGATAAGTGATATTTACTATACCCGTGAAATGTTTATATCACATCCTCATCGGGTGGCTGTAATACGAGTTTCATGTAGTGCATCAGGCCAGCTTGATTTTAGTGCAACGCTTGATGGTGCAGAAAATCCTTGTTCAGTGAAGATAGAAAATAATGGTGATGTGATATTAGATGGACATGCATTTGAGGCCACACATTCCGATGGTAAAACAGGGGTGGCAACTCATGGACGTATGCGAATACTTGCAGAAAATGGAACAGCATCAGTGCATGGCAATCGACTTTGGGTTAAGGGAACTGACAGTGCAATCATACTACTTTCCCTAGGAACTGATTTTGCTGACAGTGACATAATCAATTCATGTAAAGAAAGAATTGATGTCGCTGCTGAAATTGAATTTGAGGATTTAAAGAGTGAGCATATAAAAGACCATCAAAAACTGTTTAATAGAGTTAAGCTGGAATTGTGCAGCATCTCTCACGTAGATATGCCGACAGACCAGCGTTTGAGCAAAGTAAAGAACGGTACTGAAGATCAAGCTCTGACTGCTCTGATGTTTCAATATGGGCGGTACTTACTTATATCCAGCTCCAGGGAAGATTCTCCCCTCCCAGCACATCTTCAGGGGATTTGGAATGATGATGTTGCCAGACGTATGGGATGGACCTGCGATATGCATCTAGATGTAAATACAGAAATGAATTACTGGCCGTCTGAGGTTACAAATCTTTCTGAATGTAATACTCCACTGTTTAAATGGATTGAAGATATCTTGATTCCGTCTGGAAGAAAGACGGCTCAAGTAACATATGGACTTGAAGGCTGGACTGCACATGTGGTATCCAATGCATGGGGATATACTGCACCCGGTTGGGCTACATCGTGGGGAATAAATGTTACAGGAGGATTGTGGGTAGCAACTCATATGTGGGAGCATTATTTGTTTACAGGGGACAAAGAATTCCTGCGTGACCATTTATACCCTGTTTACCGTGATGCATTGAAGTTTTTCTTGAAATACATTACAAAAGACCCTGAAAGCGGTTATTATTTGTCTGGGCCATCAATGTCACCTGAAAACTCCTTTATGTATGATTGGAGCAGTTCGGTAGTTTCATCAAATTCCATGGGGGCAGTATGTGATACAGTTATGATACGTGAGTTGTTCAATTCCTTCATTTCTACATGTGAGATTCTTGGCATTAACGATGAACTCCTGGATGAGACAAAAGAAAAGTTGACAAAGCTACCTCCTTTCAAAGTCAGTAAATCGGGACAATTGCAGGAATGGTTTTATGATTTTGACGAACCTGACCCTCATCACCGCCATACGGCCCACCTGTTGTCAGTATTCCCGTTCTGTCAGGTAAGCCCGGAAACAACGCCAGAACTAGCGAAAGCCGCTATGGCCAGCATAAGGAAACGTACAACTCCAGATTGGAGATGGGAGGATACGGGCTGGGCGCGTGCACTACTGATACTTTATACTGCAAGGCTTTTGGAGCCTGAAGAGACATACCAGCATATACTTGCCTTCCAGAAAGGTCTGACGAATGACAATCTGCTTTCCTTCTGTCCTCCTGGTGCAGGTGCAAAAACCAATGTTTATGAAATGGATGGTACTACAGGACTCTGCACAGGCATAGCCGAGATGCTTATGCAAAGCCATAATGAAGCTATTCATATCCTGCCGGCATTACCTAAAAAATGGGATACTGGCTTTATAAAGGGTCTTCGTGCAAGAGGTGGTTTTGAGGTCAATATCGAGTGGAAAAACAATGAATTGGTCAGTGCTGAAATTTATTCAGAAAATGGTGGAACTTGTATGGTAAAATACAAAGGAAAGAAAGTGGAGTTACAGGTAGAAAAGGCAGAATGGTGTTATTTAAATAAAAGCCTGGCAATAAGTATAGAATAGCATAACTGGTTGAAAGGAAATGATTATATGTCAAAACTGGAACGGTATGAATGGTGTGATTTTTGGTGGGAAGAAGCAGATAAAAATGATAAGCCAAGAGTTCTACTAATCGGTGATTCAATTACCAGAGCTTACAGACCCAAAGTAAATGACATTATTAGAGAGAGGGCATATGTAGATATGCTTGCAACCTCTAAGGCTATTGATAATCCTTCGTTAAAACGGGAGTTAGATTATATCTTGGGACATGAAGAATTTAAATATAAAGTTATACACTTCAATAATGGATTGCATGGTTGGCATTTATCTGAAGAAGAGTATGAAAAATACCTAGAGGAAGTAGTCGTGCATATTATTGATAATTGTGGAACTGCAAAACTTATATTGACATTAACTACGCCTGTTACTAAGGAAGGCAGTAATGAAGAAATCAATATGGAGCTAACTTCACGTGTCATAAAAAGGAACAAAGCCGTAGAGAATATAGGAAGAGAGTATAATCTTGAAATTGATGATTTGTATACTCCGATGTTTGGAAAGAGTGAATATCGAGTCAGTGATGGATATCATTACAATGAAATAGGGGAAAAAGTACAGGCTGCAATTGTAGCTATTAAAATTGACCAATTACTGTAAAAAATAAATTTTATTTATTTTAATCGTAACGGGATGGGAAATTCCCCGTAACTCTGTTACGCTGACAAATCAGCAGTTAGTTTTTGTTACGAAGTCCTTCTCCATTAGATACCCCGTGGTCTCTGCCACGGGGAGTGTTCATTTGGAAATAATATATTATAGGGATATAAGGATATAGAAGGATATAGACATCCAAAACTCAAGGGTTATCTGGATTGCGCAGCTATTGCGTTCATGATATAATACTAAATTGCGTATACTATGTTATCTTATACAATCAACTATTATTAAATTAATGCATATTTACCAATCATTAAAAACAAAACTATTAGTATTTGATAGCAGAAGACGATTTCTAAAAGTTAGTGGAGGAATTTATGTTTGATAAATTGCAAGCAGCAGATGATAGGTACGAAGAAATAAACCATAAGCTTAGCGATCCAACTGTAGTTAACAATCAGGATGAATATAGAAGATTTATGAAGGAATATTCTGACTTAGAGGAGATTGTACAGAAATTTAGAGAGTACAAAAAAATCACATGTGAAATTGATGAGGCTAGAGAGCTTTTAAACGAAACTCTAGAGAAGGAATTTCGTGATATGGTGCAGTCAGAGTTTGAAGAGGCTCAAGAAAAGCTTGAATTAATAAAAAAACAATTAAAGATAATGCTTGTTCCAAAAGATCCGAATGACGAAAAAAACGTTATTGTAGAAATACGTGGAGGCGCAGGTGGAGATGAAGCTGCGCTATTTGCTGGTGTTCTTTTTAGATCAATGACAAGATATGCTGAGAGAAAACGTTGGAAAACTGAGATATTGGATTCCAATCCAACAGAGCTTGGTGGCTTCAAAGAAGTAGTTTTTTCAATAGAGGGTAAGGGTGCGTACAGTAGACTGAAATTTGAAAGCGGTGTGCACAGAGTTCAGAGAATTCCGTCTACCGAATCAAGCGGGCGTATTCACACATCTACAATCACACTAGCTGTTTTGCCTGAGGTTGAAGAGGTTGATGTTGAAATAAACGCTGGTGATTTGAGGATAGACACATATAGAGCAAGTGGCGCAGGGGGGCAGCATATAAATAAGACTGACTCAGCGATTAGAATAACGCATTTCCCCACTGGTATTGTTGTATGCTGTCAAGATGAGCGTTCACAACATAAAAACAAAGATAAAGCTATGAAGGTTCTGAGATCGAAGCTGTATGATTTTGCTCAACAACAGCAGAATTCTGAGGTTGCTCAGGATAGGAAAAGTCAGGTAGGCACTGGAGATAGAAGTGAAAGAATTAGAACCTACAATTATCCACAGGGAAGAGTAACTGACCACAGAATAAATCTTACACTTTACAAGCTTGAGCAAATTCTTGATGGTGATCTTGATGAATTAATTGATGCTCTGATAACTACCGATCAGTCTGAAAAGCTAGGTAGTGGCAGCGACAATGAGGATTAAAAAAAATTAATACAAATTAGTACTAATAATCTACAGCACCGAAGAATAGTATGTCTATAGACGTATTATATTAAAGATGGAGTGTGCTGTGGAACATATAATAAAAATAGCAATAGTGGGCTTGATATCAGGCATTACCGGAACGGGTATTGGTGGATTGATAGCCTTTTTCGTGAACAAAAATATAAGCAATAGATTACTAAGCTCCATATTGGAATTTTCTGCAGGGCTTATGACAGCTGTGGTATGTTTTGAATTGATACCGGAGGCAGTTAAAATCGCTGGGCTGAACTTAACGATGATAGGTGTAGTTTCGGGAATATTAGTAATTATAATTGTTGATGATTTTGTCAAGCAAATAAATATTGTTAAGAATGCTCAAGGAAACTCAAATCTGCTACGAGCAGGAATATTGGTTTCCATTGGACTGGCGCTTCACAATCTACCTGAGGGCTTCGCAGTTGGCGCAGGCTTTGAGGCATCCGTGAAGTTGGGGATTACCCTAACACTAATAATATTAATACATGATATTCCTGAGGGAATTGCAATGGCTCTGCCGATGAGATTGGGTGGATTTTCTGCCACAAAAGCATTCTTATTGACTGTATTATCTGGAGTACCAATGGGACTAGGTGCTCTTATTGGTGCAGCTCTAGGCCAAGTGTCGCAGCAGTTTGTAGCAATTTGCATGGGCTTTGCAGGGGGCGCTATGCTTTACGTAGTTTTTGGTGAATTAATACCAGAATCCAAAAGGATTTATTTGGGAAGAATGTCGTCAGTCGGCAATATATTGGGAATTTTATGTGGTATAATAATAACAATGTTAAACTGAGGCGGCTCATGAAGGTTGAGGTTAAAATGGTAACACAAGTAATTAAGATTGATCCAAAAAATATTGACAAGGATAAATTGAGCGTTGCTGCAGATGCTTTGAAAGAAGGCAAAATAGTTGCTTTTCCAACAGAAACTGTATATGGATTAGGTGCAAATGCTCTGGACTCGGTTGCCGTGGAGCAAATATTTAAAGCAAAGGGACGACCTTCAGACAATCCGCTCATAGTACATATTGCTGATAAAGAAAGGGTTTATGAGCTCACTGAGGATATATCTGACAAGGCTGCTGCATTGATGGACAAGCTATGGCCAGGTCCACTTACATTAGTGTTCAAGAAAAAATCGATTATTCCAATAATAATAACAGCGGGGCTGGATACAGTAGCTGTTCGTATGCCGGATCATCCTGTTGCACGTGAGCTAATAAGATTAGCGGCAATCCCTGTAGCTGCACCAAGTGCCAATGTTTCAGGAAAACCAAGCACTACCACTGCACAGCATGTTTTGGATGATTTAGATGGAAGAATTGATATAGTTGTTGATGCTGGGAGTTCACGCGTTGGACTTGAGTCAACAGTGCTGGATGTCACAGTTGATCCTCCTATGCTTCTAAGGCCTGGTGGAATAACTCCGAAACAAATTGAAGATATTATAGGACACATTGACATTGATAAAACTATACTGGGAAAAGTAAATGCAGACAATGTGCCGAAGTCTCCTGGAATGAAGTATAAGCACTATGCGCCAAAGGCTCATGTAATCATTGTTAAAGGTAAAAATATTAATAATCAAGTCATGAAAATATGTGATTTAGCAGAAAACAAGAAAAGAGAAGGTAAAAAGGTGAGCATATTTGCTACCGACCAGACAATTGATAATTACAATGGATATGAGGCTATTTCAATGGGGGATAGAAATAAACCTGAGACCATAGCCTCAAGATTGTTTTCACTACTTAGAGAATCTGATGATATAGGGGTAGAGGTTATTTTGGCCGAGTCAGTGGATGAAAATGGTGTTGGATTGGCTATAATGAATAGGATGGTAAAAGCAGCTGGATATGACATTATTAAGTCAGATTAGATGGAGAAATATATGGAACAAAGTCAAAGTGATAAAAAGACAAGAGATACAAAAGTAGTATTTATTTGTACAGGTAATACATGTAGGAGTTGTATGGCGGAGGGAATTTTTAGGGCTATTTCTAGTCAAGAGGCGGAGAAATCAGGCTTTACAACTATGTCACGAGGTATAAATGCATATGATGGAGACCCAGCTTCAGAACACGCTGTAAAAGCACTAAAGACTCTCTGGAATATTGATATTTCAGTTCATGAGGCCAAAATGCTGGAGCATGGTGATGCTCTGCACGCTGACTTGTTGCTCACAATGACTAGAGCACACAGGGATACTCTAAAAATTAAGTATCCAGATAAACAGTCTAGCATTTTTACTTTAAAGGAATATGCTTACCCAGAGCTTGGACAAGATAGCAACGAGCTGGACATAAGTGACCCATTTGGTATGCCATATCAAAATTATGAAAGTTGTGCAAAAGAAATATTTGATAGCGTAAAAAGCGTGATAAATAAATTAGGATAATTAGGCTTACTTTTTTTTGACATGTGATAACTTATACTATAAAATAATTAGGGAAATAAAACTTTATTTTTGGAGGGATTATGCTTGCAATAGGAAGCGACCATGCAGGGTATCTGCTAAAGGCAGATATAATCAAGTTACTAGAAAGCAAGGGACTAGAGGTTAAAGACTTTGGTACAAACAGCCCTGATTCAGTTGATTATCCTGACTTTGGACAAGCTGTCGCAGAAGCAGTTAGTAGTAAAGAATGTGAAAGAGGTATTGTTATATGTGGCACTGGAATCGGGATATCAATTTCGGCCAATAAGGTACCTGGAATAAGGGCAGCTCTCTGCACAGACAGCTATATGGCAAAAATGAGCAGACAACATAATGATGCAAACATTTTGGCAATAGGAGAAAGAGTAGTAGGGCCTGGTTTAGCTTTTGATATAATTGAGACATGGCTGGACACTGAATTTTTAGGTGGAAGGCACCAAAACAGAGTTGGTAAGATTTCAAATATAGAAAAAAAATATCTTATAAAGTGAGGAATTTAACAATGGATAATGTTTTTGTTTTTGATCACCCGCTTATTCAGCACAAAATATCACTCCTTAGGGATAAAAACACGAATACGAAGGAATTTAGAGAGCTAGTTTCTGAAATATCAATGCTTATGGGTTATGAGGTAACTAGAAACATGCCTCTAAAAGAGGTTGAAATTGAGACTCCAATAGGTATAGCTAGGACAAATGTAATTTCAGGTAAGAAATTAGGGATAGTACCAATCCTCCGAGCTGGATTAGGAATGGTTGATGGTATGCTAAACCTTCTTCCTATGGCGAAGGTTGGACATATAGGTTTATATAGAGATCCTGAGACACTTGAACCTGTAGAATACTACTGCAAGCTTCCTGAGGATGTTGCAGAGAGAGAAATAGTTGTTCTTGATCCTATGCTTGCTACAGGTGGATCAGCATCAGCAGCTATACAATTTATTAAGAACAGAGGCGTTACAAGTGTAAAACTGATGTGTCTAATTGCAGCAAAATCAGGAATTGAAAGAATACACAAAGATCATCCAGATGTTGAGATATACTGTGCAGCGATGGATGAAAGTTTAAATGAACATGCTTATATTATACCTGGACTAGGTGATGCTGGAGACAGACTTTTTGGAACAAAATAAGAAAAAGCCTGTAATTGTTGGGCGACATTCAGTTGGAGGGAGTGCTTTATGAGGCCATCTTGGGATGAGTATTTCATGCAAATCGTTGAGTTGATAAAGACTAGATCTACTTGTCTTCGAAGACAAGTAGGGGCTATTATAGTTAAGGATAAGAGAATTCTTTCTACTGGGTATAATGGTGCTCCTGTAGGCTGTAAACACTGCTCGGAAGTGGGCTGCTTAAGAGAGAAGCTAAATATTCCATCAGGGCAGAGGCATGAGCTATGTAGGGCAATTCATGCGGAACAAAACGCAATTGTTCAGGCGGCATATAGTGGAACAAGTATAAATGGGGCTACTATTTATGTAACAAATCAGCCATGTGTACTTTGCGCAAAATTAGCAATTAATGCAGGAATAACTCGAATTGTATTTAACGGAGAATACCCTGATGAGCTGGCTATGACTCTAATTGAAGAGGCTGGTTTAGAGGTTGTAAAGTTATAAGACTTATTAAGTGAGTGTTAACAATGGTAGTATAATTGAAATCAAACCAGAGGGAGATAGACTCCTCTGGTTTGATTTAAGATAATTTGAAAGAATTTGCAAGAACGAGAAGGTGTTTAAATGAGCAGTATATATGAATATTTTATTTCTTTCACCCTTGCATTCATAGTTGCATTTTTTGCAACTCCTTTTGTTAAGAGTTTTGCTTTTAAAATAGGGGCTGTAGACATTCCAAAAGATAATCGTAGAATGCACAAAGAACCTATTGCAAGGTTAGGTGGAATAGCAATAATTGTTGGATTTTTTGTGTCAATATTATTCAGTGTAGTTAGTTCAAAACTTTTAAATACGAGCACTGCAATAGTTTTTGATAACAAATTTATTGGATTGTTAATGGGTAGTACAATTATTGTAATAATGGGTGTGATTGATGATGTAAAAGCCTTAAGTGCAAAAATTAAGTTGCCTATACAAATTATAGCCGCTCTTATCATAGCAATGACTGGAACGAGAATAGAATTTATTACAAATCCATTTTCTGATATAGGAGGTTCTAGTTTTGGACCTTGGATTTCCTATCCATTAACTATATTTTGGATAGTAGGTATAACAAATGCCATCAATTTCATTGATGGATTAGATGGCCTTGCCGCAGGAGTTTCATCTATAGCGTCACTTTCACTATTTTTTGTTTCAGTTATGAGACCTGAACCTGATATTGGAACAGCTGTACTTGCTGCAATATTGACAGGTTCAACATTGGGCTTCCTACCTTATAATTTCAATCCCGCAAAGATATTTATGGGAGATACGGGTTCTACATTCTTGGGATTCATACTTGGAACAATTTCAATACAAGGAACTTATAAGACATATACTGCAATAGCCATAACAGTACCCTTATTAATTCTTGCTTTACCATTATATGATACGGTTTTTGCAATATTTCGTAGAATAGCCAGTGGAAAGTCTCCTATGACTGCAGATAGAGGGCATCTACACCATAGATTAGTTGATATGGGGCTAACCCAGAAGCAATCAGTTGCATTGATATATGTGGCTAGTGCAGCTTTGGGACTATGTGCTGTGGTGCTTGATTATAAAGGGGCTGTCAGTGCAATTATACTGCTTATAGCAATTGCTATATTTGTAATTGGTGGGTCAATGTATATGACGGAGATGAACAACGCTCATAAAGGCAAAGAGTGCCATCATTTGCAAAACGCATCTCGAATGGCCTTAATTGGAGGTAGAAACTTGGAAAAATTGAAGGTAATGACCATATTTGGAACTAGACCAGATGCTGTAAAAATGGCTCCACTTGTAAAAGAGCTGGAAAAATGTGAAAAAATTGATTCTGTTGTATGTGTAACAGCGCAGCATAGAGAAATGCTTGATCAAGTTCTTAAGATATTTGAGATTACACCACAGCATGATTTAAATATAATGCAGAGTAGGCAAACTCTAACTGGAATTACTACAAGAGCTCTTGAGGGGTTGGAAAAAGTAATGGAACTGGAAAAGCCAGATATAGTTCTTGTTCATGGTGATACTACAACCTGCTTTGTAGGTAGCCTTGCTGCTTTTTACAAACAGATTGCAGTTGGTCATGTAGAAGCGGGACTAAGAACTTTTGATAAATACTCTCCATATCCTGAGGAAATGAATAGAAAGCTGGCCGGCGCCATGGCAGATATTCACTTAGCACCTACGGAGACAAACAAGGCAAATCTTCTAAATGAGGGTGTCAAAGAGGATGCTATTTATGTTACAGGAAATACTGTTAATGATGCCTTAAAGACGACTATAAAAGAGAATTATACCTTTGAATGTGAAACTCTTAGAAATATTGATTTTAATAAAAAGAGAGTTATAGTGGTAACAGCTCATAGAAGAGAAAACTTAGGAGAGCCACTTCGCAGTATTTGCCGTGCTATAGCCACAATAGTTGAGGAATACAACGACGTAGAGATAGTGTACACAGTACATCTAAATCCAGTAGTTCAGGAAACTGCGAGAGAGATTTTAGGTGGTAAAGATAGAGTTCATCTAATACCTCCACTAGACGTGCAGGATATGCACAATTTAATGGCTAGGTCATATATGATTATGACTGACTCTGGTGGAATTCAGGAAGAGGCTCCTACCCTTGGGAAACCTGTACTTGTGCTGAGAAATGAAACTGAAAGGCCAGAGGCAGTAAAGGCAGGAACAGTAAGACTTGCGGGAACTATAGAACATGAAATTGTTGCGCATGCCAAAAAGCTATTGGAGGACAAAGCTGATTATGAAACAATGGCGAAGTCAGTAAATCCATATGGAGATGGACATGCATCAGAAAGAATAGTTCAGGTGCTGTTATTCCATTTTGGATTGACAGACCAAAAGCCGGATGAGTTTAAGGTGTAATGGTAAAAGTCAAAAGATTAAAACCAGTGAAAAGTGAAAGGTGAAAAGTGAATAGTTAAGGAAAGCCAGCTAACGCTGGCTTTTGAATTTAAAGAACTTAGAACTTATAAATTCCGTCGACGAAGTCGACGCACCATAACTATTCACTATTCATTATTCACTATTCACTAAAAAAAGCTATTCACTATTCACTAAAAAAAGCCATTCGCTAAAAAAACTCTTCAATATAAAAAAAGCTGCTGGGAAAATAGAATTTGTATTTTCCCAGCAGCTTTTTTATTTTGGATTACTTTGCTGTATTATTCTTATCTGTACTTGCTTCACCCTTGCTAGAAGCATCTCTTAATATTACAATATCAACTCTTCTATTTTTTGTCCTGTTTGCATCTGAAATGTTTGGCACTAGTGGAGTATACTCACCGTAACCAACAGCAGAGATTAATTTAGGGCTTATACCTGCCTTATCTACTAATAATCTTAAAACATTTGTTGCTCTATCCGACGACAACTCCCAGTTTGAAGGGAAAAAAGGGCTGTTTATAGGTATATTATCAGTGTGCCCCTCAATACGAATATACTTATTAGGTATCTTACTTAAAATATCTCTACCAATTTTGAGTACGTAATCCTGCCTTTCAATATAAGCACTTCCAGACTTAAAAAGAAGTTGTGCATTAATTGAGATTACTATACCACGTTCTTGCAATACAACACTAACATTTCCTGATAGGCCTTGTGATTTAACCAAATCAGAAATCTCTACCTTTAATGCATCAATCTGTTGCTCCTCCAGCGTTGACGGAATCACAGGTGATGGCGAAGTTGCTGGAAAGTTTACAAGAGAGTTTCCAGTGCCACTACCTTGAACCACAGATGGTGGAGAACCATTTCCAAAAGCCTCACTTAGTGACTGTGAAAGCTGCTGAAACTTTACTGTATCTACTTGGCTCATAGAATATAATATAATAAAAAGAATAAGCAGCAGATTCATTAAGTCTGCGTATGTCAAAAGCCAACGCTCGGCATTATCCTTCTCAACCTTAACTTTTCCCATGCCTATGCCTCAGCTCCTTCTTCAGCATCATCACTAACTTTTTTCTTAACACCACTTAGCTTTTCCATAAGATTCAGATTTAGCTTCTCTTTAATAATACGTGGGTTTTCACCGGCTTGTATTGATAAAAGCCCTTCAATAATTATTTCGTTAATCATAGTTTCACGTGATGCCTTTACTTTTATCTTACTTGCAAAAGGTATCCATACTATATTAGCGAAAGCAACACCGTACATAGTCGCAATGAATGCACTTGAAATCTTCCCGCCAAGTGCCGCAGAATCAGACAAATCCTTTAAAATACTTATCATACCCATAACAGTACCTGCAACACCCATCGCAGGCCAAGTACCGCCCATTGCCTCAAATACTTTGGCTCCCGACTCATATATTTGCTCTTGAAGCTCGGTCTCTCTTGCCAAAATATCTTTAATTACCTCGGTTTCAATACCGTCGACAACCAGAGACAAGCCTTTTCGTATAAGGTCGTTCTTATTTGTTTGTGCATCCTGCTCAAGACTGAGCAAGCCATCTTTTCTAGCTTTTTCTGAGAGATTTGCCAATTCATTAATAATATCAATTTCATTGTAAACCTTTTGTTTGAAAACCATACTCAATGCTGAAATAGCCTTTTTAAACTCAGATAATGGGAATGAGATGAGAATAGCACCAAATCCTCCAACAAAAACAATAAGAAAGGGTGGCAGCCCCCATAGTCCAATTAGCATGCCGCCTTCTTCTAGATAACCTGCTATAACTCCACCTAAACCTAAAATCAAACCTATTATGGTTGTAATATCCATAAAGTTACCACTCCTGAAGGTAAAAATTCTTTAGTATGAAAAAGATACTAAATTAAAAAGTTCAAATAATGGAACTTTTAGTCAAAGTGCCATTGATTTAACTTTTTTACTGTGCTATTATTGTAATAATTTGATGCTATCTATTTTGAGAACAGCATAGCATGTGTACAAAATTATCTAAATAGATATCGTATTTTTGAGTAAAAAACTTAACAACTTTTTATGTAGAAAAGAGCAATAAATAATATTTATGAGTGATATTTTAATTTTTTTTGTAAAAAGAGTATGTATTCTATATATTGTGTTCTTTATCTTATGCTTGCTAATTAAAGAACAGAGAATTAGTATGTTATTTGCCCTGACTGCAGGTATACTATTTTCAGTGTTAAGATTTGCATTGCTAGAAGCTGTATTAAAGCTTTTGGGCGGTGGAGAAAATAAGACAATTATAATTATAATTAATTTAGTTATATATTTGTTTAATTTAGTTATAATAGGGGTAATGATTGTATTGGCAATGCAATTTGGAGTGTTAACACTCATTGCAACATTGGTTGGCACACTTTCAATTCCTATAATTATAATGATCAATGCTATTACCGAGGCTTTAGGGATTACAAAAAATCAATATGGACAGAAGGTGAAATGAAATGGATTTAGGCAAAAAGCTTGTTGATGCAATGGAGCCACATATCATGTTTGAAATGAATTTATTTGGAAATAAGATTCCGGTTTCAGATGTTGTGGTTGTAATGTGGGTTATAATGGCAGTAATGATTTCCCTTGCTTTCATTTTCACACGTAAGCTCACAGAGGTGCCAAATAAAAAACAGAATGTTGTTGAAATAATAGTTGAGTTTATAAACAATATTGTTAAGGACGCAATTGGAGAGCATCACTGGAAAGTATTTGCACCATATCTTGGTACTATCATGTTGTTTCTTGTTTTTGCAAATACCGTTTCAATATTCAATGTTATTCCTGGAGAAGGCTTTAAGCTAAGGCCTCCAACTAGAAATATAAATGTAACTGCATGTTTAGCGTTAATGTCAATGTGTGTAGTTATTTATGCTGGA
>DATCID010000003.1:0-20426 GCA_036507975.1 Ruminiclostridium sp. | reverse complement strand
ACCTTTTACAATACCTCGATCAGCTGACGGCGTGATCTTTGAGAGTTCAATGTATAGCCGTTTAGCGAACTCATATCCAACGCCTTGAAGTCTATGGCAAAACACCATACAACCTCGTGCTTTTCCGTTTGAGCCACCGCCCATAGCGTTAGAATGTATTGCTAGGTGTAAGTCTACTTCCTTCAAATCGCTATTTATTACAACCTCTTTAAGTGTCATAGTAGGTTTATTTCTAAACACTTCGTAGCCACGTTTTACCAGAATAGCTTGAAGAATATCAGCAATCTGATTCATCCTAGCTTCTTCTGTACCGTAATTATTCGCACCAATATTTTTCTCTTGCGTGCTTGGTGATAGATAAATTTTATACATTTATTCTGCCTCAATTCCCCCCATAATTTTTTATAAACGCCATCACTGTCCCCCAGATATAGGTGCCTAATAAAGTGGTTATTAACCCAATGATAGAACATTTCCAGAACAGGTGTAAGTCTTTCCAGACTTTCCACTTTTCTTCTCTAATAGATTGGATTGCTAATAATATATCTGTTTGGACTTTCTTGTTATCCAAAGATTCTTGTTTTGCGACAGCTATCATAGTTACTTGTCCGTCTTGGATATTCTTGATGTATATTTCAGATTTAATATAGCCTATATTCATAACACCTATTACGATTCCTTGTTCTTTTTGGATCGTTTTCATATCTATAATCTCTGCAGTGTTATGTTCGACTTTGATATTTAATTCGCCAACGGTTACCTCTGCCATTTTATCACCTCATTAAAGATTTACTAACATACTCCAAAACCACCACCACATAAATACCACCTCCCGGTGTTAAAACATATATAAAAAGAGAGCTAAATTAATAGCTCTCTTTACTTCAATCTACTGCGTATTATCTACCTTACCCGTTCTAAATTGTTGGTTGCGCTACCGATAATGGTCTAGGTTCTATTGCAGTTTTTAACGCAATAGTATCATCATACTGTTGCTGATTAATGTATCCCTTTGCAAGGGCTTCATCTATTTGTCCATAAGTAAATCCCTTCGACGCATAAACTTTTACTGGCTCAACATAATCTGGTGCTAATTGCTCAAATGTCACAGCACCATCTAAATAAATGCTTCTTGCATAACCACCAACCCTAAATTGATAAAACATTTTACATACCCCCTAATGTTTCTAATACATAGTCTGTAAAAGCTAGATTATCTGCTTCCATCTGACTAAGACGTGTTGTTTGTAACGTTTGGTCTACTTGTAATATCTCTGTTTCTGTCAGCGGAATGTCCTCATAAACTGGAACATTTGGTGAAGCAGAAACATCTACTGAAACAATTCTTTTCTTTTCAGGTATCTCTATATTCAAAAATGGGATACCCACTGGCTCTCTTAAAGAACTACCTTGCATTTGGCTTATTATAAAGCCACTATCATCATAAATTATTTGTGTTAACATTTTTTCAAATCCTCTCTATTTATTCTGTGGCGTAATATTTAATAAAATCAATTGTTTCATTACTGGTATATCTTTCAAATAGTATAGGGATAACACCACTTGTTGGTTTTGCACACCTAGCTGCACTATACATATATACTTCCCTCCATGTCCCATCAACTATTTGTGTCGTTCCATGCCAATCCATTTTATACGTTACATTTTGTATTGCTGAAAGTCTAATAGATGTTGGTATAAAATCAAGATTTAATGTGCACATTACTTGCCCTGTGTATGTAAAATTCGTGCCATTACATGAAACAGTGCCTTTTGCCCACTTTTTATTTGTGTTTGTACCAACAATATCTCCTACATCTGTAGCTGCTGTTTTACCCAGAGCGAGGTCAGATGCAATAGCATTTCCACTGCCACCCTCACCCTGTAATATAAAATTTGTGCCATCATACCTCATGGTATAAATTCCGTTAGCTTTCCAATTCGTCACAACGGATTGGTTTGCTTTTAATACACTTTTAGCACCTTTACCGTTCCAATTAAAAGTTACTGCACCCGAAGAATCTACATTACACTTAACACATACTGCCATTCCCGCTGATAATGCAGTGATTACAGGAGCAGCAATTGAATAAACATTACCTACATTAGTGGCTGTTCCTCCGTAAGGTACTTGTAACGTATAATCTAACATATGCGAGCTAACTGTGTTCGATAGTGTGCCTATTTCCGTTTCTCTTTCTTTTATCTCTGTATCTATAATATCCATGTTACTATTTATAACTTCTATGTCTGCTGTCTCATTTAAAGCAGGCTTAACAAAGCTATAATTTATTGTATTTGCTGACATTTTTATTCCCTCACTTTCAATGTGTTCCAAGTGTTTGCTTGTACTGTTTGCCATGTAAGCGTTTTTACATAGCTCCAAGGATTATAGCTAAATTCATATAGCATTTGAAGGTGTGCAGGCTTAATATCCTCAATAGCATTTTTTAGATCATCTAAATTAGGTGGTATACCTTTAGTTCCTATAAATTTAACAGTGAAACTGTACAGTGCGTTATTCTCAATTATACTTACATCACCATTTTCAAAACTCTCAGCAACATTTTCAATTAATTTTATAGTAACAGTTCCTTGACCTCTAATTTTTGATAAAATTACCGAACGTCTATATTCAGTATTATAGTTATTATTTACCATGATACCTAAATCATTTTCCCAGCGCTCAATGCTTGAATCTGCTGAATCTACAAAATATTGATTGAAAACACTGTCTAACTTTTTATCAAAGTTATCTAGTTCAATGGCATTTGCATTATTAAGGTTATCAACCACCATAGATGTTTTGTAATAGTTTGGCATATATGCCAGGAGTGTAGTTTTATCCAACAGTAGCACCTCCCAATGCTGCAATCTCTGTATCAGCTATTGATATATTTGCTGGTCCACTGTTTACTAGCAAATTGCTATAGTCAATTACTCCTGCTGTATCCAGTACAATACCGCCTATCTTAGCATAAGATACATATGTCTCAACAAAGGCAATAGATTTTAAATAATTAGTTATATTAGTTTCAATGGCTTCTTTTATCTGAGCCTGAGTGTAATTTGATGTATCTATTGTTAGAGTAACCGATACATCAATTGCTTTTTCTGTTGCACTTATAACTGTAACTGTTGCACCAATAGGCCTATTATCTTCTATATAAGCTACTACTGAATCAATTAACGTACTGTCTGCTGCCCTTTTATTGCTATTGATAATAATTACTTTTACAGTGCCATTGCCATCCCACAAAGGCACAACTCTTGCATCACCAACACCAGTCACAGATTTTGCCCAATTGAGGTAATGATATTTATTTCCGCTTGTCGCAGGAGTTCTAACTTTGTCATAATATCTTTGTCTTAGGCTCTCATCTGTTTCAGCATCATACCCATTAGTAAAAGCTACTGAATTGTTTACTGTTTGCAAACCTTCTAAAGTTTTTGGAAAATATTTAATTGCCCCCACAGGTACATTGCCAACTGTTCCGTAACTTTCACATTCAACACTTACGTCAATTGTTAATGCTTCTGGTATAACTGCATCTGCTGCAACCGCAAAGTTAACATTATCACTTGCAACTAATTCACCTTTTGTAACGGCAGCTCCAACTACTCCTGTAACGGTAACAGTTCCAGTTGCTTTAGTAGCTGATTTTCTGCTTAATCCTTGTTCGTAAACTATCCTATCAAGGTAACTACTTGTTGATGTGTCAGCAAATCCATCATTTAATATTTCATCTACTTTAGCACTCATAGTTTCAAGTTCAATTGCAACAGGCTCTTCAACATCATAAATAAATGATCCTTTTGTTTTATCATATACATCAATAATATTACTCAACATTCTTGCTTGTATTACTGCTTTGGTTTCCGACATTAAAAGCTCACCTCCTCATCAGTTGTGCCATATGTGCTGTTAACACTAAACCCTACTACTAAAATTCTTTTTTCTCTGCTAAAACTGAAATTATCTACGCTTAATATTTCTATGTTTTTAACGAGTGTATCTGTAATTTCTCTCTGTATTTCGGCCTGTATAAACATTTGTGGGTGTCCACTATTTACGAGATTGAGCAAAGTTACTCCGTACTCGTCTGTTTCACCAGTTTCATATATCTTAAACTTAAACTTTTCTGTTTTTAATACTTTTTGTATCCATATTTTTAAAGCTTCAATGCCTTCTACAGTTTGTACTTTCCCATCTTTAACAACAAAATCACCTGTGGTAAAATCAAAGAAAAAAGACTTGCCATTACTGGTAGTCTCTGCTGTAGTGCTATCTATACTAATTGTTGGCTCGTAATCTGGAAACATCAAATCACCACCTTATCAATTATAAAAAAAATCTGTCCGTCTGCTGCTGGTAAACAGAGCACTTTGTCGGCTATTTTTAAAATCTCTTTGTATGTAATTTCGCTATCACTTATTACAGTGTTATTTGTTTTTATATCAGCTTTTCTTACATATTCATTAACTACGCTGCTACAAATATAACACTGTTCGTTATTTAATATCACCTTATCGCCTAGTATGGCAATTTTTAACGGGTTAACGCTTATTACATTACCCAACACAGCACCAACTGGAGTTTTGTTATCCCTTTGCTTAAATTGTTTTGCCAACTCTACATCCCATGACATAATCACCACTCCAATCCTATATTTACAGTATGTTTGCCGTTGCTTAAATTGTGACTTGCAGACTTGATCCTGTACCAACCATCTAACTTTCCAACCTTTAATTGTATTAGTCTATTAGCCTTAATTGCCTCAGCATATTTAATACCTAATACATCAAAGCTAGTATCTTTAAATATTTTATTATTAGCTTTCAGCAGGTTACTTGCAATGTTTTTGGCTTGTGCAACATTTTTATCGTCAACGCTCTCAATTTGCTGCAATAATCCAAATTTTGATTGACTACTTGTATCCTGTACAGTTGCCAAAATGGAGTTGCTATTTTCACCACTGCTTACTATTAGTATCTTATTTTTTAATTCTTCAATGCTGCTATTAATAGTGATTTCTTTGCCTATTAATATAGTAGGAGTTATTTTCATGTCGGCAAGCTTATTAATCACTAGTGTATTTACTTGCATTTCTTTAAAATATGTTATGCCTTGTTCGGTTTCGGCTTGCTCCAAAATATCATCTATAATTGATGATATAGCTTCGTCTTTATAAATTTTTTTTATTTTTGTAGGTATATTTACTACCCTACTTTTGATGCCATATTCGCTCAGTAGGCTTGTTATTGCATTGCTGGCACTGACACTATTAAATTGCTTTATGACCTCATTCTTTAGGTAAAAACTAAAGTCTAGGCAAGTATAATTATAACTAAATTTGCCTTCACTCTTTTTGATTGTAATAGTCCTAAAACACTCTACACCATCAATATATAAGTTTACTATAGTTCCCTCAGATAAATCATAAAGACTGTCAAAACTCAATTCAGTGCCTAGAGTGTCAATGTCACTTGACCAACTAATATTATTGGATTTCGGAAGGATATCAATGTTTTTAGCGAACAAATTATACATTGTAATCCCTCCATTGCTTGAAAGATATGGAGTATGGGAAATTACCCATTCTATCCTCATGGTACTCAAAACTTTCTACTGAAAAAGTATTATTAACAACAAATGTTCCGTCACCTCTTACAATAACAACTCTAATTGCTTTTTTATTAATCATTGATTTATTAATTAGATCAATGTAAGTATACGGATTAACATTTTTTACCCTTTGAAATGAGTAGCTTTTATCTTTGCCTGGGAGCCAACATTCTAAAGTAAATTCCATAAGTCCAGTATCACTAATTATATTAAAAATGCCATTATCAAATGTTTCAAATTCCTCATTCTTGCTACTTTTGGAAAGAGAGGGCATTTCTTCAGGTATGATTGGTAGTTGTAATACTGTCTTTTTTGCTAAATAACTTATGTATATATCATACTTCACTTTAAATGCCCCCTTTACATATTTGCTAATGCTAATTTTGTTTTAGATAGAATATAATTCCCTGCCTTTTCAAAGAACTCTTCTGAACCTACATTACCATTAAAATAAAAATTAAATGTATGTCCACCCATTCCACCTAACATCTTTTTAGACTTATCGGCAGGAATAATTTTTGTTCCATTAGGATATTCTTTAATTTCTCCACCACGTTCATCTGTCCTGGCTAATCCACCTTTAAAGTAAGACGTACCTAATGCAAATGAAGGAATATTTGGTATTTTTAAACTAACCTCTGGTATCTTTACATTTGGGAGTAGATTAGCTGCTTTTATTAGTAAGTTAAATGGAGTTAGCATGACTTTTAACCATAAGTTTATACCACTAATAATAAAATTTATTAACCCACTAAATCCTGCTTTCATACCGTCCCATATACTTGAAAAAAAAGCTCCAACTGGCGCAAATGCTGATTTAATACCTTCCCATAATTGTAACGCTTTTGCTTTAACCGTATCCCAATTTTTCCATAACAACACGCCTATACCTATTAACAAACCAATAGCTAATGCTATTGCTCCGATTGGATTAGCTGTCATAACAAAATTTAGAATACTTTGTGCTGCTGAAACTCCTTTTATAACCTTTGATAATGTTTTAAATAATAAAACAGCCTTAGTTATAATATTAAAAGCTACAAAAGTTGCTAAAACACCAGTCATTACAGGTAATAACCAATTAAAATTATTTTTAACAAAACTAATTGCTATTGCAAGCACATTAAATGCTTTGCCTACAGTATTTGTAAGTGTTGAACCTAGTTTTTGTAATGTTCCATCTGATTGAAACTTAGTAAATGTATTAGCTATTTCAGCTACTTTTTTCTTTAGGGTATCATATAATGAACCTTGTTTAATAGTTCCGTCTGAAGTCATTCCTAACATTGTTGAAAGTGCTGATTTTGTTATACCTGTTACAGTAGACCAAGTACCTTTAAGTGTAGTTGATTGTTTATCCATACCACCCTTAAATTTTTCAACCATAATAGTTTCTAGTGCTTTATTAAATTTTTCTTGGTTAACAATTTGACCTTTATTATTTATAACCATCTGTCCTTTAAACATTTCACCAGATTTTTTAGCAATCATAGCTTTAGTTATACCAAACTCTTTTAATCTTTCAAGTTCACCAGTTTGAGCATCAATTAATGCTTCAACCGCTTGGTCTACACCTTTATTTGTAGCACTAGCCATATCACCAACCAAAGGTAAATATTTTTTAGCACTTAATCCCATTGCTTCAAATTTAGCACTTGCAGACACAAGTTCTCCCGCTTCATAAGGTGTCTTGTTTGCTAAATCCACAGCATATTTCATTATCTGACTAGCTTTTACAGTTGATTTAGTAGCTGTTTCAAGTTGCATTCTATAACCTTCCAAATCCATAGCTTCCGAAAATCCAGTTTTTATCGCTAATCCTGCTGCTAATCCTGCAAATGCTGTAGTTGTTTTCAAAGCCAATGAAGTTGAACTTTTAAATGTATTATTTAGTGAACTCCCAAAATTATTAATTTGATTTTGTCCAGTCTTTAATTCTCTACCCATAGTTTGTATTTCTTTTTTTGTTCTTGTAACTCCGTCTGCTGCCTGTCTTATTTTGGGAGTAAAATTATCTTTAAGATTTAAAATAGTGTTTATAACTTTACTTGCCATTTATTCACCTCATTCCTCACCAAAGATAGCCCTATATTTTTCTGATTCTTCCTTGTAAAACTCTTCTCTTGCATGATGCAAAAATGCTTTTTCAAAGTAGCTTAAATTTGCTAGTTCATTTAAGCTATGTCCTCTAACTACATAGAAAGCATACATATTGAAATTTGTATCATGCTCAATTAGTTTTTTATTTCTTTAATTTTGTCACCGAATTTAATGAAATTTACTAACTGTTCTCCAATCTCCTCTGTGTCAACTAAATCAAATAATTTTTCTATTGTGTCGAGTGGATCAGCAACCTCAATTTGAGTATGTAGTTCAGGATCCTGTAACGTATCACAACATAAATAAATCAATTTTCTAAATGCTGATATTGTTTTTCTTGTATCTGTACCATCACCTATTTCTTCCATTATGTCTAGCATTACATCATCACTAGGCTTTTTAAATGTCAATGTAGCATCCATAGAACTTACATATATATCTTTAGTCTTGAATTGGTCTTGCTCTTTCTTTAGCTTTTTGGCTATCAAATCCTTAAATGTAGCTTTTTTTATATCTTCTTTGTTCATTGCTTACCTCCAATAAAATAGCCGCCCTTGGTTTCAAAGGCGGCTTTCAATATTATAATGTTTCTAAAATATCATACTCACTAAATTTCAGTGGTATTTCTTCTTCTATCAAAGCCTTTGCCTCAAACTTTGCTAAGAAGAATTCAGTTAATACAACTTCACTAACAGCAGCTCTTTCCGCTTTGCCAGTAGATTTATCTGTTAGCTTTGTTATGATCTTAATGTCAGGCATTACTCCTGTCTTATAAGCATCAGCCAGCAATGTTATTACTGTGCTATCTACTTTACTCCAAGTCATAGATCCTTCGCCCGACCATCCTGTATATACATTATGAGTTGCCAGATCACCACAAAAGTTTTGCTCCTCAAAGTTACCTGTAACTTTTAATTCAATACTTTTTATAGTGCTTGCAAGCTTACCATTTACCCACACATTACCGCTATTTCCAGTTAATGTTTTAACCATAAATGTACCCCCTTAAAACATTGCTATGTTAAACTTTAAGTTTTCCATAGCTCCGAGTATTTTAATATCTCCACCTAAGAAAACATTTCTCTTATATGTGGTATTTCTCACCTTTGTATCATCCCATGTAGCAGCCTCAGGTTTAATTATATTCCAAGCGGCTCTTTGACTTGCTGTATCTACATCGGCGAAATTTTTATACTCATTATCTAGTACATCATCATTTGCCAATGCCTTAAAATATGTATTAATGGCACTGATAAACAGTGTTTGATTGTCGAGATTATTCTTATACTTGCCGATATAGTCAGTCTTAAATACCACTCTTATATCGTCAGTAATTAGATCCATTGTTTCTATAGTGTCAATATATCTCATATCATCTGTGTTAGTTTCATCAAAGGTAGATAGGCTATTAATACCCAACCCAACCTTAACACCATCTAAGTCATTTATGAGTATAAATTGACCCGCATTGAGCGCCACATTGTTGTCTGCAACTTCTTGTACTTTTGTGAGATTATTACACATAAAATATGTGCTGCCTCTCTCAACATTACATGCCGCCAATATACCAACTAATGATGGCAAATACTTATCTCCGGTAACTTCACCCCTGGCATCTGCAAATGTAACCTTTGCATTTGCAAAATTAACCACATGTTTGCAGTTTGGAGTAGCAGCATTATAAACTACAGTTTTAAATGTTTCTCCTGCTGTTTCTTTTGCCTTGATCCAGTTAACTATTGCCGTATAATCTGCTGCAATTCCTACCGTGGATATCCATCCAGTTTTAATTGTGCCCTCTATTATTGCAAGAGCATCGGCAATATCATCTGCAACATCTATCCTTATTACAATCACCTTGTTTATTGCGAAGGCCAATGTATCAGCAATATACTCATAGTTTGCTGTTGTGTATAAAGCTACATCTGTTGCAAGCTCTTTTAAATCTTTATATTCTTTGCTTGCAAATGTTTGGTTTGTATCATCCCTGATGATTAATATTGCTATTCCTCTTTCACTTCGCTTTATAAAGTTTGAAGCTAATTGCTTAAAAATTATTTCTATGCTCGGCAATGTAATCATGCTTTCACTCCTTTTCAAGTTTAATATTTAGTTCTTCCATGAGTTCATTTACATCTGTATCAGGTAGCAGTTCTATAGCATATAAATCAAAGCTGCAAATAAGTACTGTATCAGATACATCACTGCTGACATTCTCTATCGGTATATAAAAGCCTTCCACAACTTCTAGATCATCGAGAAAAGCGTTTTCCAATATATCCTGCAATTTAGCATTATCTATTTTGTACTTGTATCTATCCTTTGCAAAAAAATAAACTCTAATAGTAAGAGTTTTCTCTCTGCAATTTGAGTTGAATCTGCCGTTTATGCTGTTTTCCATATCTACTTTTAAAGATGGTCTAGAAATAGGCTCTGAAATATCCTCCGCTAAAAGTTCCACTAATGAAAATTCTGTTCCGATTAAAGCGGATTTAATTTTGTTATTTATTGCTTTGTTTATTTGTAATAGAGTTACCATAAGCTATAACCCCTTTTCCAATACATCATCAATAAATTTTCCAACATTCTCAAAATATGTGCTTGCGAACTCTCCTGCGGTTTTCTCAAAAACATGCTTCCCTTTTGTAAATCCAGTTTCTTTTCCATCTTTAGTAACTTGTCTATGTCCGTATTCAATTAAGTGTGCATGCGGACTAAAATTGAAACTTCTACAACTTAAATCACCGTTGAATTTATATACCTTTCCAGCCTTAAACCCCTTATAGTAATTTCCTGTTTTCTTTTTGATTCCAAGGCTAATAGCTTTCTTTTTAGTCAGTTTAACTAGGTTTCTAGCATTTGCCTTTAGGAATTTTTTAGATTCTTTTGGCATAGTTGTTTCTGCCAATCTTAACAAATCTTTTTCGAATCTAGTTAACTCACTAATGTCAAAGTCTTTTGCCAATTACTCCACCACCAAACTACAAAATATTTCTATGCTATCCCTATACTTATAATTAGGATTAAAATACTTTATATCATATCTTTGATTCTTAAAAATAAAATACATATCATTAGTTAGTACCGTAAGGGCCTTATCTCTTATTACAAACTTATGGCTAATATCAGCAAATTTTGTATTCCCTTGGCTTTTATTTTCTGTACCATTTAAAGGACTTATTTCTGCCCATATTGATGATGATTTTTCATATCTATAGTCTTTTTCTAAAAGTTCATTTGTATATTCATTTTTTGAATATACATCTATCTTGTTATTAAGCCTATTACTAAGCACCATCAATTTATCCTCCTTTAAATTTTAGCCTGCAATTGAGCAATTAGCCCTATGATTCCATTATCATTTAATTTACCTATCATACTTGAATCTTCAAACCATCTTACAAGTAAAATACTAGCAGTCATTTTAGCTATTGGATCTATTGGAGCAATACTCCAATCCTTTCCCGTAGCTGTTTTTAAATAATCATCAACGGCCGGCAATATAATATTTATAGTTGGATAATTTTCTGGATTTTCGAGCTTTAATATATCTGCAGCCTCTTGTACGGTAAGAATCATATAATCACCACCAAATCTAAAACCTAATGAACATACAGAGCTATTATTTATCTCTGTATGTTCATTGGTCAAAACTTATATTAAGCGCCCTTCTTGATTATTACTACACCATTAGGATCTATGAGCTTTCCATCTGCAATCAGAATTGCTTTGTCAACCCACTCATTGGTGTCATGGTCAAAATATCTGAACATTGTCATTTGCATGTTGCTGTTAAATCCATAATTTTTTAAATTACAATAAACAGCAACAACATCACCAACAACAGCATCATCATAAGGAGCAATTACATCATCTTCAACTTCTATAACTTCCTTGCCTCCAAATCGTTCCTGTGCTCCCTCAGTGATACCGTAGTTTACTCTGCCTACAGGCTGCTTATTAGCGTCTACCATTCCATCAATATATCCCTCAAATGTACCTGAAGCCATCAAGAATGAAGCCCCAGCTTTATATGCAAGAGACATTTTTGCAAATACTTTCTTTTTCCAACCAGCCCATTCAGCAAATTCAGCCGGAGAAAGAGTTACTACTTGAGCTACTGGAACTCTTGTATCAACAGTTATTCCGAGAGCCTTACCGACGCCATCTCCTTTAATTACTGCCAAATCTATAGCTTTTACCATAGCTTCGACTATAAGATCTGTAATTGTGTTTTCAAATCCTGTAAGGGTAACAGTATCAGCAAGCAAAGATGTTGAAACTTTACATTCAAGACCATAATAGCTAAATGTAACTTTAGTATTTACCTGAACTTTTAGCTTATCAGATGCAGCAACTTCACCTATCCACGTTGCAGAAGGTTTTAAGGAAAGTATAGGAATTTCTACACCGCCCTTTATGTTAATCTTTCTTACTCTGCTGAATACCTGTCCATAAACGGTAATCTTCTTAATTACTTCGTTAAGAATAGTTGTAGGAATAATAGCTGAGACGTCAGCGGTGGTTGTCATCGCATTTGCTCTAAGTTCAGGAGTCATCTCGCCTGATTTAGCAAACTTCATAAAAGCATTTCTGTATTCAGTGGTAGCATATATGTCTTCTGGCTCAGTACTTCTCTTATCAGGGTTTGTTACTGTACTGGCTGCCCCATATGTACCAATTACTTGAGACCTACCAACCATTCCTGCTCCGTTTGCTGCATTCGCTCCTGATATTTGGCTTCTCTGTTGTGGGCTAGCTCCTAGAGGATCAGTTGTTTCATCATCTGGCATTGCATCAACTATACCTCTGAGCTCTGCAATTTCAGTATTAAGCAGTTCCATTTCTGAATTTATACTTCTAAGTTCGACAATCTCAGTTGCTGCATTTGCTCTTGTGCCAAGTGCTGCCTTTCTTTCCTCTTTCTTTGTAAGTAGTGCCATTAGTTTCTTTTTATTCATGTTTTTTACCTTACCCTTTCATTAATATTTGTGTTTTTAGTTTTAATACCTCTACTTCTTTGTTGCGTTGCTCGTTTGAACTCTCCAGTTCACCTATGCGGGCATTCTCCAATACCTTTTTGGCACTCTCCAGTGCCGATGCATCACGAGCAGATATATCAGTTCCCGCGTATGCAGGAAACGACACAGCAGATACTTCATATACTTTTGCAATATCAAGAATGGTTCGAGAAGGCATTTCAGTGTCTAACCCTGTCCATTCATCATTCCTAACTGAAAAAATAAAAGACATTCCATTTATATCTCCACGACCAACTGCACTATAAAGCGCTTTTGATTCAGAATTATTATCTGTGTCAATAACAGTTCTAGTATCAAGTCCTTGATCATCAACTTTTAATTGTAGTGTCGAATTTGCATTATTGTTTCTACTTCTGGCAAGAGGTATTTTTGATAAATCATGATTTATACTGAACAAGACATCTGTAAAATCTGTTTTATCAAAGGCTCCACGTGCTATTGTTTCTTTCCATGAACCATATATAATTGTCTCTTGCCCGAATACAGCTGCATGACCTTGAATTACATTCCCTTCACCTTCTGTTTTTAAATCAGGCATAGAAAAGGCCCTTGTTTCTGCCAACCCTTTCACAGGGATATTTTTATTTTTAGACATTGCCATTGCCTCCTTGTGCATTAATTTGTGGCGACTTAGCTCTTTGCAGTTGATACTCATTTGCAAGTAGTACGTCAATATAATTTAAAGACATCGTACGTCTTTTCCCGCTTCCATCAAGTAATGGAGGATAGCCTAATATTGCAAGCTTTTCATCATCAGATAATAGTCCTTGTTCTCCAACTGTTTTTAATAAATCTAACTTTGATTTAGTACTTAGATACATCATCAATTTTTGATAAAATACAACTTCATTTCCAACGTCAAGTTCCCTTTGTGTAAATAAGGTTTTTGAAAAGGCTTGAGCTAATCTAATTAAAATAGGTTCAAGTGTCTTTTCATAGAAAGCCTGGTATTCGTCATCTGTATATGTTCCTGATAGGATAGGCATTGAAACTCCATACCAGTTTAAAACTTTGTCCTGAAGGAACTGCATTGTATCTTTATCAATTATCTTAGGATCAACACTAATTGGTATGTATTCTCCTCTTAAGTCCAATGGTAATATTGCAGATTCACCATTGTTTAAAGAATTTTCAAGCCGTTTTCTTTCTGCTTGCTGTTTTTCATCATCTAACATTGTTGCAACCTTCATGACTCCGCGTATTGACAGCGTAGTTTTTATTGCTTTGCCTATACCCTGTAATGCCGTATCATTTATTTCAAGTACTTTGATTAATGCCGCATTATCTGGTTGACCGTTTAATCCTCCACCCATTATGTCATTAATAGAAAACTTCTTTCTAAGATGAATTATTTCTGAATATGCGATCGTAAAATTTTTACCATTCGCAAAGTAAAGTTTTACAAATATTTTGCCGGTTTCGTCTTCTAAAAACTCAGCGGTTGTTGGATTTAACGGATAAAACCCGGTGTAATACTTTTGTGGATTGTTTCTGGCATCATAGCTGATTTCATATGTTGGATAAATAAAACAGTTATAATTCATCATCAGCAACCAAATGACTTTTTCAAGAAATTCACTTGTTGTCATCAGTTCATTAGGTGCAAACTTTAACAGCCTATTAATACTACTCTTAGGTATCTTTTGCATATTCTCACTGTCTGTTAAAATATGTTTAGGCATCAGCTTGCTGCATTCTGATGCTATGCAATCAATACACATTTGCACTACATCTGAAACGTAAATGTTTTGTCCAAACTGGCTAAATACAGGAGCAAACCCATTAAGCATTTGGGCATATTGCATTTGCTTATTTGATTGACTATTATTTAGTAGACTTTGAAGTAACATTGTTAAATCACCTTCTTCCTGTGCCACGCGCTATAATATAAGCAAGTGAAATAAAACTTAACCCAATCGTTATAAATGCAGCTGGTATATAAATCATATAAACACCTACAAATAAAAAGATGATGCCTAAAATAATGAGGACATCATCTAAATATTTTAATATTTTTATTAACCCTTTCAAGTTATTACCACCTCTCTATGCAGCTGTTCTTTTTACTAAATCAAGGTATTCTGTTCTATTATCAATATAAATCCTATAAGCAATTATAATTGTTACAGCACCATCAATCTTATTTTCATCCTTACTTTGAACTTTAACTGGCATTGTCTCAGCTTTTGAGTTCATACTCAGTGCAGTATTTTCTAAACACATTTTATCAATTGGATTATCGTTATAATTAATAAGATCGCTTTGTAAATCTTTCTCAACAAGGTTCATTGGTTCTGACATACTTCCCCAGTCTTGATTTACTCTTACGCAATCGAACCCATAATCCTCCATTTCTTTCACCCAATACACTGCTGACCATTTGTCATACCCTACTTTAAAAAACCTTATTCCGTAATCTTTATAGAGTTTCACAAACCATGCGGTTACATGTCTAAAGTCGTTCTCATTGCCATCAGATACAGTAACGTGCCTATCTTTTATCCACCCTTCATATTTTTTCCTTTCCTTTTCTGAAAGATTGTCAAGTTTTGATTGCGGTATAAAATATTTTTGTACCATGTATTTTTTACTGCTACCTGGCTTCATAAGTAGAGCTCTTGCACTTGCTAAATCGCCTGTCTTAGAAAGATCAACTGAACCAATTGCAAAACAATTTCTAAAATCTTCAATATCAAAGGTTTCAGCATTATTTATATCCTCAGTTGTAAGCCATGCAGTAGCATTGTTCTGCTTAATATTAAAATCTTTGGATAATACAAATACTCTTGTCTTTTTACTGGTTTGAGCCTCTGCTATCATCTGTCTTAAAAAGCTCCATTTTTTTATTGTGCCAAGTCCAGGATTACTTTTGGTCCATGTTTTTTCATCCTGCCATATTTCCGTTTCACTGTCCTGAGTATATAACCATATCAGCCAGCGCGGTCTTTCGAGCTCTCCTGTCAGAACTTGTCTTGCTTCTTTCAACCTTTCATCGAGATACCCATCATTTACAATACCTTCTGTTGTAATTTCCCCATATATTGGTTCATCCTGTGTTGACAATGACTGTCTAATTGGCATTGTAGCTGTATTGTCTTTCATTTCGTGAATCTCATCCACAGATCCTACTGCTATATTACGGCCTTCCTTTGCACCGGTCTTTGCTGATATTTTACGAATAGATCCCTTATTTTTATAAGAGAATTTACCTACCATCTTTTTATTCTTTGGGTTCCCAAAAAATATACCTTTAATGTTTTTACGTGTAACTTTCTCGACTTTTGGACTTTCTTCACGCATCGCGTTTATAGCCTGGAACATTAAATCTGCTTGCTCATAATCATTACTTGAGCAAAGAATCTTAATCCCCAATGGTCCACAAAAAAACTCTGCTAAGTCTTGAGCTGATACAAAAGGAGTTTTACCGTTTTTACGCCCAATCAGTAGTAGATACTCCTGATATAATCTGATCCAATGTCCGACTTCGTCGTCAAATATTTTAAAACTATAAAGCGCTTCCACAAAGGCTTTTTGAAATAGCATTAAAATAAAAGGTTTCCCAGCAAATGGAGCCTCGTAATGCTTGCACTCTGATTGGATAAACTTAATCCGTTTATGTGCTTCTTCCATTTCGAATCTGATATTCGAATTAACAAAATGGGTCAGTAAGATGTCTAGCATTTGCATCAGCTCTTGTCCAATAACTATTTCACCAATTTTGCATTTATGTATATACTCTAATAACCATGAATGAACTCCATTATATTTAAACATTAATTTACTCCTTAGTCATAGTCATCAAGTTCATCGTCGCCTTCAAAAGAAGATTTAGTTCTAATTGCATCAAGCTTTTTTACAATGTTTGAATAACTCTCTGCTAGTTTTGCATATTCTTTTACTGCCGGAACATTCTTTTGCTGCTTTGCATTTTGAGGATTAATTATTATTGCACCGGATAATTCAATTGCCTGTTCAAGTTCCCAGCACATTGAATGTATAAAAGCTGCCTTTTGGATTAATCCATCAGCAGCACTTTTAGTTTGTTCGTCAACTATGGCAAATAACTCATTCCATCTCTTAAGTTCTTTTTCATATTCTTCTTGTTTCCCCATGAAACTGAAAACCTCCAAGCATTTTCAATTTTTTCACCGTGTGTGAAAATTGTGTCTGTTATACGGTCTTGTGTATAATCCTAAAAATTCTATTATGGGGGGCTATGCCATGTACTTATCAAACCAATCATTAATATACTCAGACCATTCTTTTATACGGCCTTGTCTATCTACATCCATCTTTAATCTATTTAAGCACTCTTCCTTACTAGTGTTACAAAATATAACCTCAGCTCCAAGGTCATCTGCTAGCCTATCTCTTTTATGTTTGTCTGCATATCCACCAATGATCCAAGCATTATTCCACTTGCCATATCTAGTCTTTATATTATCTATTAGTACATTGTGCACAGCTCTTACATTAGTAAGTATGTTGTCTGGCTTATCATACTCAGGTAACATTGTTATCGCTTTGTATAACCTATCCATATCAACAACAATGTCACCACGTATTATGTTCTGTCTAATGAAAGTTTTCTTGCCGGCAAGTGGTGCACCAAATACTATATACACCTTACGTTCTGTTCCATATCCGAATCTCTTATGTATCTTGTTATGGCAATCATGATGAACTATCTTTACATTATCAGGGTTAAGTGCAATAGTTGCATCATTAACATTCTCAGGTGTAAGCTCAATAATATGATGTATCGTAAGGTCTGAAACCTTAGCTATTAATTGTCCACAATGCTCACAGTTAAACCCTCTATCCCCAATAATAAATGCTCTAAAATTTTGCCATCCTTCTGAAGCATAAAAGCTTTTTAGTATTGCATACTTTGCCATAGTTACCAATCCTTTTTGTTATCTTGGTCAATCCTGTGGTTCAACTCTTTTTCTTTTAATTCCCTATTGAATTTATCTGGAAACAAATCAAATAGTATCGCCAACTTATCTAAAGCCTTTTGTCTATCCTCAAGCTTTACTTTCATTCCATTTTTACCATTGCTTATTTCACTAATAAGTCCACCATCTACCTGGTAAGATTCCTTAAACTTTAGATAAGGTCTTTTCGTTGTAACTGCCTCACCTTTTTCATTTTTAAGAATTAGTCCTTCTTCATCAAATTGAATGCTTTCCCTCTCTCCAAACTGTGTAAAGTCTGTCATATCAGCAAAAGCTATTCGTTTATATTTATCCATAACATCATAGGCATCAATCATTAAATCATCAGCCGTCTTTTGTTTAAGCTCTTTTATATAATTTCTAATGTTATCTTCCTTTAATAGTTTCCTGCCCTGAATATGGGCACTTTGTGTTGGATACCCAGCATTTATTGCAGCCTGTTTTTCATTGAAATTTTTGATATAAGACAAACAAAAAAGTTTTTGTTTGTCTGTTAGCTGCTTTTTGTTTTCCTTTTTTTTGGTATTTCTATTCACCTTAAGCATATCCACAGTGTTAATATCTAATGGAGTATTTTCCCACTCAATTATTTTTTCTTCTGAATTGGTCATATACTTCAATATCTTATTAAGTTTTTGCCTCCATGGCATTTTCCCAACATATCTTACAATCTTATCTACCATAAATGCTAATTTAATATTCACTTGTTTTTGATTTTCTTTATCTAGAACTATTTCAGTTACATCTACGGAAGTATAATTCCTTTTACCTTGTTTACTTTCTGTTTTAACTTTGAATCCGTTTCCATTTAAAAACTTTGCAACATTAACAGCTCCTTCGAATTCAATATACTTTTTAAAAACAAGTTCAATAAATGTTTGTTCAGGAGAATTATTAAGAATTTCGTCCAAATATTCGTCAATTATTTGCCTCACTTTCTAACCTCCTAAATTTTTCCAGTAGTTTGATATATCCTTAAATTGTATCAAACTTATGTTTAACCTTTAAACATAGTAATAGCAATCCTTTACGCCAATTTATAAATATGAGTTAATTTTTTTATATTTATATCTAACTCATACTAATAAGTTAAATTTTTAATGGCAAAATTTACTGTATCTTGAGTAATTCCGATGTATCTTTTAGTTATACTAGAATCATTGTGATTAAATATTTCTTTTAATGTTTCAATGTCTTTGTCTTTCTGGTAGTAATGAAATCCAAACGTCTTTCTCATAGAATGTGTTCCAAGATTTTCAATGCCTACTTCCTTACCAGCATCTCTTAATATAACCCAAGCCATAGCCGCCGAAATTGCTTTATTAAAACCCTGCCTCGATTTTATAAGATAATCTTCTGGCTCCATATTAACAATATAATCTTCTACGGATTTTTTTAATATTGGATTTATCTCGAATGTTCTTTTCTTACCTGTTTTTTTCTCTCTCAATGTAATAGAATCTTTATCTTTAAAGTCTGCAACCTTAAATTTTAAAATGTCTGATATACGCAATCCAGTATAAATACCACATTGGAACATTATCATATTTCTAATACATTGCTTTTTAAGGTACTCTTCTAATTCGTGTATCTTTTTAGTGCTTCTAATAGGATCTACATAATTCAATATTAATCACCTCCCTAGTCTGAGCTAAAACACCACACCCATTGCACTTTGCTGAGCACTCTCTTGCTATTACAATGCTCTGAAGCTTTTGCAAATTGTTTTTTGGCTTTATATTAACTTCTTTCATGCATGTACAGCAATTCTTATTACAAACCCATTTTACAATTTGCATCAGCACCAGCTCCTTTTGGACAAAATAAAATCGAGATAAGGCTTTTCCCCTATCTCGATTTTATCTCGAAGAATATTAAAGTTTTATTCGATTCTTTCAACAACTTAATTCTAGCACATAATAATATTCTTAATTGTGGTATTTTTGCAGATTTTTACGGTATTTTTGCAGATTTTATTTAAGCGGTTAACTTTTCGAGTTTTTTTAATGCATTTGATCTCAATTCTCTTATTGTTTCTTGGTCTTTGTATCTGAAATTTCTTTCAAAACTTAGCTGTAAATCACTTCCTATTAACTTTTCAAAATAATACATTTTAATAACAAACTGTTCTTGAGCGGTTAATCCACACAGTGCAGCTTCTATTGTAGCAGTTTCTGTTTCTAATTTTGTTTTTTCTTTTTCCCAAACATTAATATTACTGTATATTTCATCTACGTCTATATTATTTTTACAAATTAGCTCTTGATGATAAGTTAACACTGTATTCTCAACGGCACTATTAAACCCATTAGATTTTGATGTTGGCATATTTTTTACAGTTACAGCCGATATCTGTAGTGCTTCTATAACATCCCTTTCATCCTCTTTAAATGTTATATTTGCTAATTTCAACTCTTCTCTTGCTTTTTCTATTTTAATTTTCAATACACTTATCCTTGATTTGTTCTCAAGATGTTGCTTTAGTACTTTTTCTATATTCATTTAATCCTCCTTGGTTGACAGATTTATATGTATTTCGCCTTTTGGTTGACTTTATACTTTAGTGCGCATTTTTATCATAATGTGTTGCTAATGTTCCAATTTTCTTTTGTGATACAAGTCGCACCGCAATTTTTACATAAATATTTAGCATTATAAGCATCACCATCGTCAGAGCCTTCAACCTTTGCAATACGAGTA
>DATCID010000002.1:0-3394 GCA_036507975.1 Ruminiclostridium sp. | reverse complement strand
AGATAGGTACCATACATTCCTGCCGGTGCCAAAGGGATCATAAATACTAGTCCAAATACTACCAGGTCCTTTGTTTTCAGTGTTCGTTTCAGTTTTACATTTTCCATAATATCATCCTCCATCACATTGAATTTAAAAATTCCATCCATAAGAATCAGTCGTTGCAGTACCGAACATTTCATAAAACATAGATGGTTGTACCCGTATAACAAGAACCTCCGATAAAACTTGATTCGTGGATTTAGGTTTTATTGTAATACTAGTTTGTAAAAACTGCAAGTTTTATTTTAAATAAATTCATTTATATAAAAAAATAACCAATCAAAATAAATAATATTATATAAGTATTCTTCTGAATATATGATGAAATCACTTATATAGCCTTATATATATAACTATATTTCTTAATATAGGTTTTATAGATTCCGTGGACTTCACTTCAAAAATGTAATAAATATAGAAGATACAATCAATTATCAGATTAGTTCCGATTATTACAATAACATTAATATTGATTGTGATAAAGTGTATTGAACGAAGGATATGAAAAATAATGAATAATAAATATTATAAATTTAAAATCGAAGATAATTATAAGGAGGTAAAAGAAATATGAAAGATACAAAAATTGATTTTATTTATTTAAGTGAAGATGACATGATTAAGGCTGGAGTTAAGGAAATGGGTGGATGCGTAGAAGCTATGGAAGAAATGTTTAGGTTATTAAAGGTTGGCGACTATCGTATGGGTGGTTCTAATGGAAATTCACATGGTGTAATGATGACTTTCGCTGCTGAATCTCCATTCCCTAACATGCCTACAGACGGTCCGGACAGAAGATTCATGGCAATGCCTGCATATTTAGGCGGTAAGTTTGATATGTGTGGCGTGAAGTGGTACGGTTCAAATGTAGGAAATAAGAGCAAAGGTCTCCCAAGATCAATTCTTATGCTTACTTTAAATGATAAAGATACAGGTGCTCCGCTTGCATATATGTCCGCTAATATCTTAAGTGCATATAGAACAGGTGCGGTTCCTGGTGTAGGAATAAAATATTTTGCTAAAGAAGATTCTAAGGTTGTTGGTATTATCGGACCTGGTGTTATGAGTAAGGCAGCATTTGCTGCAACTATAGCTGTTAGACCAGGAATTGAAACAGTTAAGATTAAAGGAAGAAGTAAGAAATCAATTGATGGATTCATTAAGTATCTTAACGAGGATTATCCACAAATTGAAGACATTAGAATTGTGGATACAGAGGAAGATGTTGTTCGGGATAGTGATATTGTACATATTGCGACATCAAGCCCAACTGGTGATATTAATGAATATCCATATATAAGTGAAGATTGGATTAAGCCAGGTGCAATATTATGTTGCCCTGCTGCTGCTAGATTTGATGATGATTTTATTCTAAATAGAGCAAGAACTGTTACTGATAATATTCAGTTATATGAAGCTTGGGCAGAAGAGATGGATTTCCCAGCATACAATACTATTCCAATTCCAGCAGTACATTGTATGGATTTAATTAAAGAAGGTAAGATGAGAAAAGATCAGATTGATGATTTAGGCGATGTATTAATTGGTAAAGTTCCAGTACACCGAAAAAAAGATGAAATCATTATCTACTCAATTGGTGGTATGCCAGTAGAAGATGTTGCATGGGGTACTATAGTTTATCGTAATGCTATTGAAAGAGGAATTGGAATCAAGTTAAATCTTTGGGATGTTCCTAATATGGCTTAAATTATTCTAGTTGAAAGGAGATTTTTATATGAGAATTACAAAGCACCCTATCTTGGGTGAGGTTGATAAAGGTCCTTTAGTAAGATTTGATTTTGATGGAAAGACCTTTGAAGGGTATGAAGGAGAGCCAATAGCCGCCTCATTAAAGGCTGCAGGGGTAATGGTGCATAGACATACAAAAAAAGATTCTCCAAGAGGTATATTCTGCGCAATTGGAAGATGTACGGATTGCGTTATGGTGGTAGATGGGAAGCCTAATGTAAGAACTTGCGTTACTCCTCTTGTTTCTGGTATGAAGGTTCAGACTCAATATGGCGTTTCTGCAAAAAAACAGGATTAAACTTTAAAATGCTTTTATGAAAGGATAGGTAGTTATATGAAAAGATATGATGTCATAGTTGTCGGTGCAGGACCTGCAGGACTTTCAGCAGCCATAGAAGCAGCAAAAAGAGGACTTAAGGTTGTTGTATTTGATGAAAATTCTAAACCAGGTGGACAATTATTTAAACAAATCCACAAGTTTTTTGGTTCAAAAGAGCATAGAGCAAAAATTAGAGGGTTCAAAATAGGTGAGGAACTTTTAAAGGAAGCAGAGGTTACGGGAGTAGAGGTTGTATTAAATGCTATCGTAATTGGGTTATTTTTGGATAAAGAAGTTACTGTAAATGTAAATGGTGAAGTTGTTCATTATAAAGGAGATGCAATTATAGTTGCAACAGGTGCATCTGAAAACATGGTTACCTTTGACGGATGGACTCTCCCTGGAGTTATAGGTGCTGGTGCGGCGCAGACAATGATGAATCTTCATAGCGTACAGCCGGGAAAGAAAATACTTATGCTTGGAAGTGGGAATGTTGGATTAGTTGTTAGTTATCAACTCTTACAGGTAGGTAGTGAGGTGGTTGCCATTGTAGATGCAGCACCAAAGATTGGTGGTTATGGTGTTCATGCCGCAAAGGTAGCCAGATGTGGGGTTCCATTCCACTTATCTCATACAATAATTAAAGCTGAAGGTGATCAGTATGTAACAGGGGTTACTATTGGTGAGGTCGATAATAAGTTCAATATAATACCTGGAACGCAGAAGCATTTTGATGTTGATACCATATGTATTGCAGTAGGTCTTTCTCCTATGTCACAGCTTCTTAAAATGGCTGGTTGCAATATGGAGGAAAATCCTAAAAAGGGAGGATTTGTTCCTATTTGTAATGAATATGGTGAAACTTCCATTGGGGGCATATTTGTTGCAGGAGATGTATCGGGAATTGAAGAAGCAAGCTCAGCTATGATTGAGGGAAGAATTTCGGGTATAGCAGTTGCTAATAAATTAGGCTTTATTAATGTAGAAGAATTAAAATTAAAGTCAAAAGAATTGGAGCAGGCACTATTGAGTTTGAGACAGGGAATGTTCGGTCCCAAAAATAAAGGGAAAGATATTACTAAAACAGAGGAAGACTGTGATGTTTCAATAAATCTTTTGAAGAAGGGATATATGACAGATGAGGAAGTAGTGAAATATCCTGGAGTAAAATCCATTAAAGGAATTCATGCTGTAATAGAATGTTCACAAAATATACCTTGCAATCCATGTCAGGATTCATGTCCAAAGAAATGTATTAGGATTGGAGATAAAATTACAGCCCTC
>DATCID010000001.1:0-37012 GCA_036507975.1 Ruminiclostridium sp. | reverse complement strand
CAGATAATTTTTTTGCAAATAATATAGCTCCTAAATTTGTAATATTCCAACCACCTGCACTATTAACTTGCAGCATATCATCTTCCTTGAGCCTATTCAAAATATTGATTCGCCCCTCTGGTAAAGGAATCTTTAACAATTCAAAATACTTAGGATAATCTAATAAGTTTAACACTTCAGTATCAATTAAATGTTCCATAGCAATCATTGACTCAAAAGGTTTGTTATCAAATATTCTCCACAATTCTCTTTCAGTTTCAGGGAAATCCTTAAGATTTTTATTGTAGGATCCAACCCTTATATATTCACTACCCTTAAATTGAACTGGCTTTTCAGCTGCTCTTTCGATTTCAAGAATAACAACTTTCTTGTTATCGAAGGTCAACTCCATAAAACTAAAAAGTATCTTTGGTGATACTTTATATTCCTGAAGCACAGGAAATCATTGGTTTCCATCATCGACGTAAAATTGAATATGAAGTAGGTTTCAATATCTTAGGAATGGCTGAAATGACTGACCCTGAGATTACTTTTGGTATAACAAAAATAGAGGATAAGTGGATTTTTGGTAAATGCGAAAGCAATGACAGAGAATGGCTCCAGCATGACTATAAACCCTTTTCTTACTCTAATGCACTGAAAGTTAATATTTCTAGAGCACTGGTTAACATAGCAGTTGGTAACAATCTAAAGTGCACTGTCATTGACCCCTGTTGTGGTATCGGAACGGTGCTTATCGAAGCACTTTCAATGGGCATAGACATTAAAGGTTATGAGATAAACCCTAGTATTGGTACAAATGCTAAGGAGAATCTTCTACATTTTGGTTATGAAGATGTTATCACTATTTGCGATATGAGTACTACAAAAGATAAATTTGATGTGGCCATAGTTGATCTTCCCTATGGTATATTTACCAAAACTACACCGGTCGACCAACTGGCTATTATAGCAAATACTCGCAGATTAGCAAATAGGATGATACTTATTGCTTTTGATAACATGGATGCGCAAGTCCTTTCCTCAAACTTTACCATAGAAGATAAATTTATTATTTCTAAAGGAAAATTTAAAAGACTTGTGTCTATATGCACATAGGGTGAAATCCCTTCAGCTCCTCTGGGGAATCGATACTATACTATGATCAATATAATATGAAAGTGCGTTTATTATTTTAATATGTTAGTATATACTATTATATATATAGTTTGAAGGTGGTTATTGGATATGGAAGATAAAAAGGATACATTGTACACTAAATTTTTAAATTATTCCTATAGTGACTTAATGAACTTATTTAAAAACGCACCAACAAAAGAAGAACAAGATTTTTATATAACTTTATCTAATGTAGTTTTACAAAGAGAACAACTTAAGGTAATTGGTAAATAGTTATGCTAAGATATACAATCTTTGCAGGTGTTAATGGTGCTGGTAAAACATCCATATTTAATTCGATTTATTATAGTGAAAATAAAGATGAGAAAAGAATAAATACTGATGAAATGGTAGCCCGTATTGGTTCTTGGAGAGACAATAATCTTCAAATGAAATGTGGAAGAGAAGCTGTAAAGCTTATAAACAGTTATATCTCAGAAGGAATATCATTTAACCAAGAAACAACTTTATCTGGCAAAAGTATAATTAAAAATATAAGCAAGTCAAAAGAAAACGGGTTTTACGTTGTAATGAAAGGTTTATTAATGCTTTATTAATTGCAACCACTCACCATATATAACTACATGAGTTAATGACATACTTACCCTCCATGTACGCACCTCCCTATTTTATCTACTCTTAACCTGCTCTCAATGTCGTAATTAACAATCCAAGTTAAAGGTTAATGGTTATTTTTCAAAAGGCAAATATATTGTTGTGCTGCACAACTTTTTGAGCCGTTTTGATCTACTTTTATTTTACTAAGTGCAATGATTATGCCAATTAGAAGTTAATTGCACAAAAAGTTCTCAGGTCTGCTTATGATATAATGGATTTTTCTGTAAAGTCTAATGGTAAAAGTTAGTGTTATGGTATATTAACAGACAGTAATTACTTTTTCTTTAAGTATAATTATGGTATGATTAACCATATCAATAATCTGCTACGAAGTAGGAAAGAGGTGTATCATGTCTTTAAGTGTTAGAAATGTAACGAAAAAGTATGGAGATAAGGTTGTTGTTGATGACTTAAGCTTTGAGATTAATAAGCCAGGCGTTTATGCACTACTGGGGACAAACGGAGCCGGCAAGACCACAACGCTGCGTGTCATTCTGGGGATGCTGGCAAAGGATAGTGGAGAAATACTGTGGAATGGAAAGCCTCTTGATGCAATGAGTATTAACGTTGGCTATCTTGCGGAGGAACGAGGACTGTATCCAAAGTATTCGCTTCTAGATCAGCTGCTCTATTTTGCAAAATTGCGAAATGTAGATAAGAAAACCGCCATGAAACGTATTCAGTACTGGTCGGAACGATTAGATGTGGACGAGTATCTATTTCCTCCTAAGGTGAAAGGCAGGAAAACCTCAAAAGCTAATCGAGCGGATCAGCTATCAAAGGGAAATCAGCAGAAGATTCAGTTTATGGCCACCTTAATTTCTGACCCGGAGCTTATCATCCTGGATGAGCCTTTGAGCGGACTTGATCCCGTTAATACGGACTTGTTTAAGGCCATCATACGTGAAGAAATCTCCAAGAACAAATATCTGATTATGTCTAGTCATCAGATGCCAACTATTGAAGAGTTTTGTTCAGATATTACAATATTAGATAGAGGACAAGCAATCCTCCAGGGAAATTTAAATGATATTAAAAAGAGTTATGGACGTGTAAATCTTTTTGTTAAAAGTGATGCAGATATTGCTTCCCATATCTCCTCCTTTGGACTAACCGTTGTTAACAAAACCCCCAGCGAATATCATCTAAAGGTTCAAGGAGAGGAACAGGCAATGGCTTTTTTGGCAAAACTTATTGGTGACAATATTACCGTTGTGAAATTTGAACTGCGTGAACCGTCTCTGCATGAAATATTCATTGAAAAGGTAGGCGGTGCTAATGAAGAAAAGTAGTATAACAGGTTGGAAGGATGTCTTCACTTTTACGCTGATACAAACCCTGAAAAATAAAACCTTTATAATTTCCACTGTAATACTTCTTGTATTATCCATGGTCTCCATGCCTATTATAAGTATGATTACTTCTGGAGCAAGGTCAGATGCAAAGGGTCCAAGTCCTGTGGGAAAAGTCTATATATATAATGAAACTACTCTTACCAATATGGATTTCCAGGAACTTAATAAAGATAAAAATATGAGTCACATTGTCTTTGAAGCCACGGGGGAAGATTATAAGGTTGTTGAAAAAAGGATTAAAGATAATGAGAATAATTCTATTATCTTAACTATTAAGGAAAATGAAGGCAACTATTCTTTGAATTTTATAAAGGCAAGCAAAGGGCCAATCAATGATAGCAGCCTGCAGCTCCTTCAGAATTCTGTAGCTACGCAATTTGAAACTATTAAGATGAAAGCACTGGGAATTAAGGATGAACAGCTGGCTATGATTCATGCAGAGGTTAAGACAAAAGTGTCCATGGCAGATATAAGTGGCGCTGAGATTGTAAAAGAAGATACGTCAATATCTGGCAGCGAGTATTGGTTTATTTATGGCCTTTTGTTTATCGTATTGATGGTAAATATTATGGCAAGCACTCAGATTGCCTCCTCCATAGTAACAGAAAAGTCCACTCGTGTGATTGAATATCTGTTAACATCAGTTAAACCACTGGCTCTTATGGTAGGTAAAATTATGGCAATGCTTATAGCAGTGCTGCTTCAGCTGCTATCTTTTGTGATAATATTAGCTATTTCAAATAAGGTTTCAAAGGCCTTATCCACCGGTAATGGAGAGAGCATACTTTCTCAGTATCTTCCGAAAAATATCTTTCAGAACCTAAACATAATTAACATTGTTTTCTGTATAATACTGATTATTCTGGGGATGATCTTTTATGCTACTCTGGCTGGTCTAACAGGAGCAACCGTCAGCAGAATAGAAGAGATACAAGAAGGACTTATGTTATTTACCTTTACCAACATTATTGGTGCATATATAGGAATAGGTGCTGCAAGTGTGCTAATGGCTAAGGGTATAAATGGGTTTGTTATCTTTTCCTTCTTATTTCCACTATCATCACCTTTTATATTACCAGGTGCCATTCTGGTTGGAAAAGTAAGCTTGCTAATAGCAGCAGCAGCAATTATACTCCAGGTATTGTTCATAATCTTCTTGTTTATATTTGTTTCAAAAGTCTTTGAGACTTTGATTCTTCATAATGGTAACAAGATTAAAATCAAAGAATTGATCAAGCTTTCAAAGAAGGTGTAGAAGGGGGTAATGATAATGAAAAATAATTTTAGAGGATGGACATCCGTGTATGCCTTTACCCTTCGTCAGGCTACAAAGGGAGTAGGCTTTAAACTTGTTACCGCCATAATCACTCTTCTCATATTGGGAGGCTTTGTACTTACTAATCTACTGGTGGCAAAGCCAGATAAGGATAGTAAGCTTACGCCGTCTCCAATTAAAGCCGTCTATGTCTTGGATAATAGCGGAATTCCTCCAACGAATTACAAAGACTTCATATCACAACTTGGAGGGAAACAATTTGAGCATACAGAGTTTGTGGCGGTAGCTGAAAAGTCCAGTACTGAAGTGATTAAAGCTGCTGCATCAAACTCTACTGAAACCATTGCTGTAATTATTACAATGAAGGGTTCAGGCTATGAATTAAAGGCAGTTATACCAGAAGGCTCCAAGATGAAAATAAAACAGGCAGAAGATTTACTTGCACCAATGTCCTCTGCTTTTCAAACCAGTAAACTGATGCAGGCGGGTTTATCCGAGACTCAGCTTGGGTCTGTGCTTAAACCCCAGGTGGTTTCCTCTTCGGTAATAGGTGAAAGCACCAGTGAGATAGCGAAAGCAATTAAGATAGTCGCACCCATGTTGTTTAGTTTTATACTGTATTTCATGCTACTGCTATATGGTCAAAACATAAGTAAATCTGTTTCAACAGAGAAGACTTCAAAGCTTATGGATATCCTATTAATCTCTGTTCATCCTTATGCTATGATAACAGGCAAGGTGCTTGCCATTACCTCCATGGCGCTTGGACAATTTGTAACCTGGATTGCTGCAACAGTTGCTGGGTTATACGGGGGAAATGCCATAGCTCATGCGTTTTATCCGCACTATGAAAATTCTGCTATTACTATTATTAATTTCTTAAAGGATAACATCGGAGAAACAGCATTGACACTGCCAGCTGTACTTCTTGCAGTAATTTTCTTCTGTGTGGGCTTCTTGTTTTACAGCATCATTGCCGCAGTTGCAGGTTCTATGGTTTCAAGACCGGAGGATGTGGCCTCTATTCAGGCTGTTTTCCAAATCCCAATTATCCTCAGCTGGGTTGTTTGTTATTTTGCACCGATTACTGGGAATACTGGACTGCAGGCAGCAGTGAGATATATTCCCTTTACTGCACCCTTTTCTGTTCCGGTAGATTTGATTACCGGCGCAATAGGACTCCCTGAGGGAATAATTACCCTAGCATTACTTCTGGTTTTCTCGCTGCTTACCATTATGCTGGCAGCAAGGCTCTACAAAGGACTTGTGTTATACACCGGACAGAAACTTAGCTTTAAATTGCTAGGCAATATTTTAAAAACAAATAAATAGGGCAACCAATACATATTATTTATTTACTGGTTGCACTTCTTCAAGCGAGGATTATCTAAGAAATGAAATTACCGATATGATTTGAATATAAAGAAAAATGACATTAGCTATTCCTAATCTAGAATAGCTAATGTCATTTATTTATAGTAATTCTTTGAAGTCCAATTATAGGACTAGTGTTGCACATAACTTTAATCATTTTTTCTTTCTGCTAGGATATATTCTATGGCTTCATCGTCTTCCTTTTTATGCTCCTCACTATACTCAGTCCAAGGAATATTGTGATCTATAAGTATATCTATAAACTCTCTAATGCTTTTATCTCCAAGTTCAGCTGCCCTTGCTAAAGTAACCTTTTTATCTACAAATAAAAATATAGCTATAGAAAGGTTTACTTTATCATCTAAAGAATTACCTATTTCAGATTGTACCAGGTATGGATAAAATTCTGATTTTATTGATACCTGGGGTGTCGCCAACATTTCCGACAAAACCCCCGCTAAGCCTAATTAGGTAAAAAGTTAAATTTGTACTCACTTTAAGAGAAATATGTTAATGTGTAATCTACTGTTATAATATTAAATGTGAACTAAAGATTATTTATATGAAGGCGGTGATTAAAATTTATTTATATCATTATTTTGATAAAACAAAAGGACCATTTATAAATTTATCAGATATTCCTATGGATGAAGCAAAATCTATTCTTGATTCGATAAAAGTAACAAAACCAAATTCCCAAAGTGCACAAAGAGACGATAAATATGTGGAGCATAGGCGAAATTGCGAGAATATAATCCGGTCAGAGTTTGCAAAAAAAGGGGGCGTTATAAATAGGATATCACCGCATTATATGGTGATTGAACATAGCCCATGGTTAAGCACTTGGTTTGAAAACAGCACCTTCATAAAAATTCCTGTTGAGGAATTTGATATAAAGACTATTTCATTTACTTACGGTGATTCAATGCCGACATTTAGTACAACAATTAATGATGGCAAGGAATATCGGAAAAAGCTTTATACTTATGATGAAATACTAAAAATTATTGAGAAGTATGGATTGCCGCAGGATTGGAATGATGATGGGAAGTATGGTCCGGAACGATATATTGAAGCCCATATATGGTGTGATGAAACGATAGATAAATATCGCTAATAAGTATAATCAGAAGTTGTTTTACTTCACAATGTTCAATTTATCTGCAACATCAACATCAGAGTTGCTCCGTTCTATAAACGGTCGTTTTAGGGACTAAAATATAAATCTTAGAAATAGTCACTTTATAAGTAATTTTCAGTTCCTAAACTATTACCATAAACAAAGTATCAAAACAACTTTAATATAACCTTTATGGTACTTATTTTCAGATGTTACTTGATTGATGTAGGCTAAAATCATATTTTACATCCATTTTATGTCTTAAAGGGGGTTTTGTCGGAAATGTTGGCGACACCCCTACATCAATACTAAAAAATATTAGCTGTTATAAGTCCTCACCTTCGTCATCTTCATTATCTTCGTCATCATCAGGGTATTGGTCAGGAGCTTTCCCCTTAGTCTCAATAAGGATAGGCTTTAAGGGAGGTGGAGTTTCATCGTCAATATTAATAAGCACTACTTCGAATTCCCATTCATCTCCGAAATCAAATAAATACCACATTTTTTGTCCTGCAAAAAGTTCCAAATCTGCTATACTAGTTTTCTCTGCTGTAGCCCCTCCATTTTCTGCCTGCTCACAGTATATAGGTTTCCCATTTCTATGATTACCCTCTGTATAAAAAGCATAGAGATGATCATCCCCAAAGGAAAAGGCCTCTTGAATAGCTAGATGAAAATCCCCTAGAGTATGCTTATACGATAAGCTTATTTTCCTCCATAACGTCTTTGACAAACTTACTTTAAAGCAATAAACTCCTCTTCTATCAAAGTTACTACTTTCCTTTACCGTATTTAATACAAGCTTATCCTTAAAAATATTTTTAAGAACTTCAAAGGGTTCCTTGCTTTCCTTTGCCAAAGCCTTCATTTTCTTTTCCTCCAGCACATATCTTATATCCCTTCTGTTAAAGTAAAATATGGCTTCCCTTAGAAGGAATTCGCTAGTTTCTATTCCAAACAAATTTGGGGTAAACCCCTTTATAGTAGCTTCATAGCTACCCTTGGCTCCCTCCACCAATTCCACTTCGCCAAAGCTAAAAAAGCTTAATTGATGAAGAAAAGTTGCTCCCTCAGCGTACATTATATCGGAACCACTGTTCTCATTCTTTACAATTACTACACCATCTTCTGAATTGGTTATATCCGCAAGAGTATTATAAATGGCTACCATATCAACCCATCTATCAAACTTTTCTTCAAAGGGATACTTGGTCCAATAGGTTTGAAGTAAGAATACATACTGCTCATATTCATTTAAACTTAAAAAGTATTCTAAATAAGGAGTCTTAATAAGCCTTGCCTTTCCCTTTTCATCATTTGCTTTTATGTAAAGCTTGCCCTTAAGTGCTAGCGTAACCATTAAATCTATTATTGGGTATTGATCTTGATTATAATTTGGAGCACTAACTTCTTTTTTATGTTTAAGGAGCAAGTTAAGTTTATAGGAATCCTTTTTACCAAGGGAACCTTTTTTTGCAGTTAGTATAGGTTTTTCAACCTCAGTAAATTCTATAAATTTTTTATATTCCATTGTTGTAGTTTTGAAAATAGCTTCCATTTTTATCTCCTCGTTAATTAATCTTCTTTTGATAGTTTCTCTCTGAAGGCTGGTATAATTGTATATTATCTGCTCGCTTCTCTTTGCTTTCTAATATTTGTTTTTTGCCTCAGCCTTATCCGATTCTAAATATAACTCCTTACTATCTATTTCCTTTTTCTCCTTCAAGACTTTTTTTTTGCTGGCTTTAATCTGTCTCTCTTCATACATCTCCTTAATCCAATCACTAACGGGAGCCTTCCATTGCTCACTTTTATTTGGAATATTTTTAATTAGACTCCTTGGATTTAGACCCATTTCCCTAGCCATTTTTAATGTTTCTACATTAAGCTTGCACTTCTTTTTAGCTTCTGCCCATTCCGCCTCTTTACTATTTGCAGCCATCTTTTTCTCCTTACTTTATAAAATCTCCATCTATTTAATATTATTCCTTAAATACATTTTATCATTTTTATAAGTCATGCTTCAACATATAATTTAATAAACCGAACAAAATATCAATTATTTGAACTAAAGTTTGCTAGCCCCTGCCTTTGAGCATACTATTTCTATAACAATCCCAGCAAAGTCTCAAGAAATTAGTGAAGATCTTTTGTTGATATGTTATAATTATAAATATAAATAGGCGGTGTAAAAATAGAAAACGAAAAATTGTTTGAATTTATGGAAAAGATGTACGCAGAGATGCAAGGTGGTTTTAAATCCGTTGATGTAAGACTGGATAAAATGGATGGCCGCTTGGATAGATTAGAAGCAGGTCAAATTTCTTTAGAAAACAGATTAGAGGATACGAGAAAAACTCTATTTGATGGTTATATTCAAACCACTGAAAAGCTAACATTGTTAGATAAAAAAATTGATCATCTTCAAATAGATGTTAATAGCCTATCTATGAAAATATTAATAATGATACCAGGATAATTGAAATCTCCCAGGAATTAAAGCGAGCAAGATAACTTAAAATCAATGTTCTTCTTTTAAGTAATGGCTATGTGGATAAATCAATGGCCAGTTAGGAATCTTGTCTAAACTGTATAAAACCAACTTCTTCTTGGCAATAATTTAGATAACAAATTATTACAAGTAGGAGTTTTTTTTATTTCAGCTACTCTCCTTGTAAGAGCTTTCTTAATCCACATTTAATGATTAATTGAATTTCAACCATGATTTCTCTTATATTAATCTAATTACCAATCTTCTTTTCCATATCACATTTAATTCATTTTTTACTTTCTTTTTTTCATTGAAGATTCATCATCTAAATTTTACTTGGGAGGGATAAAGTATGTTGACACCAGTATTACAACTAGAAGATATAAGTAAAAACATTAAAGGAAGAGAAATAGTGCGGGATATAAACTTAACCTTGGAAGCCGCTGAAGTCTTCGGGTTTTTAGGTCCTAATGGTGCAGGTAAAACTACTACCATAAGAATGATAGTAGGCTTAATCAAGCCTACTCATGGCCGCATAAAGATCTGTGGCTATGATGTATCCAAGGATTTTGTGAAAGCTATGTCCAATGTGGGTTGCATAATCGAGAGCCCTGAGATGTACAAATATCTAACGGGCAAGGATAACCTCCTTCAATATGCCTCTATGGATAAAAGGGTTACTAAAGAGAGAATAAGCCAAGTTATTGATATGGTGGGTATGGAACATCGTATAAACGATAAGGTTAGCACCTACTCCTTAGGCATGCGGCAGAGGCTTGGAATAGCTCAAGCCCTTCTATGCAAACCTAAGCTTCTAATTCTTGATGAGCCTACCAACGGTTTGGATCCAGCTGGCATCACAGAGTTTCGAAATCTAATAAGGCATCTTGCGCTTGAAGATGGCATGACGGTTTTTGTATCTAGTCATCTCCTTTCGGAAGCACAACAAATGTGTGATAGTGTTGCAATTCTAAAGCATGGGACTATTGTTAAGCATACAACTGTAAAGGAAATATTAGAAAGTGAAACAATAGAATGGTCCCTTAGCGATCCTCTTAAAGCAATAAATATATTAAAGGAAAAATGGGGAATAGTTGGTTCCATGAATAGTGATAATATACTCTCCGCTTCCTTAAAGGGGTTAAGCCTAGAAGACGTAAACGCTTATTTTATTCACCAAGGAATTGGCTTAAAGTATGCAAATAAAAAGCAAAATACCTTAGAAGAATTATTTTTAGATCTTACAGAAGGTGATGAAATTGTTTAATTTAGTTGAAAATGAAATACTTAAAACTATATTTAAGAAAAGGTTACTATTAATACTTGGTATTCTCTTTGTTTTAATAGCACTTTTTTCCTATGGAGAGAAATATACCATTCAAAAAAATAAAGACCAGCTAACTAAGAGGATTGGAGTTTCCGCTAGCTATAATTGGAGTAAACTTTCGGAGCAACAAATAATCAGTATAAAAGGCAGATTAGATAACCCTTATATACCGGATAGTGAAAAAGCTTCCTTAAGAGTTCAAATTGAGCAACTCCAGTATGATATTGATCATGGTATAAATCCTGTTAGCAGTTCTGCTGGGAAATTTTCCAGTAGCTTCATGGAACAAGCCATCTTTATGTTTATTCCTTTACTGATAATCATGCTAGCAGCAGACATGATGTCTGGAGAAGCCTCCACTGGAACTATTAAGCTTCTCTTAACTAGAAATGTTCCCAGGTGGAAGATACTTGTAAGTAAATTTCTAGCATTATTAATACTTGAAGTTATTGTCCTAGTTTTTTCAATTATTCTTTCAACATTGGTTTCCGGTCTGTTCTTTGGATATGGAGGCTGGAGGGAACCAGTAGTAGCTGGTTTTAAGGTTATTGGAGGAAAGCTAGATGCCTCAAATGTAAGGAGTGTTCCCCAATGGCAATATACCCTAATGGTTTATGCTTTAGCCTATTTTGTGGCGGTAGTCATTGGAAGTATATCCTTTATGGTATCTGTACTTGTGAAAAGTACTTCTGCCTCAATTGGTATTATGATGTCAACCCTTGTTGGTGGCACAATATTAAGCTTTTTTATTGCAGATTGGAAATTCACTCGCTATCTCTTCATGGTCAATCTAAGATTGACAGACTATTTATCTGGCTCTGTTCAACCAGTTGCCGGAATTAATATAACTTTTTCCGTGCTTGTCCTTTCCGCCTGGGCTGTAGGGGCATTTATAATAAGTTTTGTACGTTTTACTACTCAGGATATTCTTGTATAAAGGTGGGAATCAAATGCTTAAAAAAATAATGTGGTATGGGATAGTGGTAATTGCTTTTATAGGATTTATAACTTTATCCCTAGGATTTTATCAGGCTTTAACTATTTCTTCAGGAAAAGCTAAAACAGCTAGTAAGATTTCCCTGCCTAATGCTAATGGAAGTCTTAGCGCCTCCCAGAAGGCAAATCAACTAAATATAACTATAATGGGAGACTCTATCGCAAGAGGAGCAGGTGATATTACTGGTAAAGGTTTTACCCAGTATCTACCAGAGGATCTGAAAAATAAAACTTCAAAGGATTTGTCTATTGAGGATGTTGGTATTGATGGTTATAGAAGTGTGGACATTCTCTCCCAGCTTCAAAGTGGTAAACTTGATAATCTATTAAAAAATTCTGATTTTATTTTAATATCAATTGGTGGAAACGATATACGTACTATTCAAAGTCAAAGCGAAACAAACAAAGATCAGAGCTTCAAGGCGTTACAGGATAAATATTTAAGTGATCTTAAAGCATCAATAAATATTATTAGAAAGAGTAGTCAAGTCGCAACCATTGTTTTTCTAGGTTCCTATAACCCCTACTTAAAAACCAGTTCCGTTGAAGATACCCGAATAATTAATCTATGGAACAGTAATACGGATCAGCTTATAGAAAGTGATCCTCATGCAGTCTTTGTTCCGACCTATGATTTGATAAAATACAATATCGACAAATATATTGCGCTAGATGGGCTTCATCCAAACACGGAGGGCTATAAAGCCATCTCCAGCAGAATTGCAGAAGCTATTGAAGGGCTAGTGGTATCCAAGTAAGCTATAAGGAACCAAAGGGGAACAATATTTATTATTGTTCCTTTGATTCCAAGCTTCTTATATAAACTGTTAATATATATTTCCTAAGCTAAAAATCCTTTGCTTTATCAATAGCAGCCTTTATTGGAATTTCCACAATCCCATCAATATCTGCTCCAATAACGTCCAAGTTTTCTGCAGCTATAGTTGTAAAGTCTCTTATACCTAAGAAACCAAATAATGTTCTATGCTATCCATCTCCCACCTATGAGGATGGGAGAATTTCGCACAATAAAGGTTAAAATAAAAACTAATAGGAGGGAATTTTTCATATTTAACTCTTACTGGTGGACCAAATGATGTTTTCATTTTCCAAATAGGCAAAGGCATTACTGCAGCAGCTGGTTCTAATATTGTTTTAGCCGGTGGAGTACAAGCCAAAAACATCTTTTGGCAATCAGCAGACACTGTTTCAATTGGAACTGGTGCACATTTTGAGGGAATAATACTTGGTAAGACAAATATTGCTCTTGGAACTCATGCATCTATAAATGGTAGATTATATGCACAGACTGCAGTTACTTTGATTATGAATACTGTGGTAGCACCTAAGTAATATGGACCTTTTCAACAGAAGTAATTAAGTCAAACCTTTATAAACCCCCACAACTAGATCCAGTAGCTATTGTTACTGGATCTTTATTTATCTATTCTAGCTTGCTAGTATGGTGATCAAAGCTACACTCCATATTGCTATAAATATAATATAGCTCAAAAAGGTGTATACTGAGTGTATTACCCTCATTAATGAAAAAGTGCTTCCAAAGTGTAAACTTTTTGTATTATTTTGTCGAAGTGTCGAATCTAAGTATGATTACAAATATTTCTAAGCATATAGGAGAAAACATGAAAAATAAGAGAATTATAATAAGTATTATTATCTGTATATTCCTTAGCGGCTGCAATCAAACTAAAAAAGCTAAAGTTATCAAGCCCCAATTATTTAAGCCTACCATTATCTCTTTGAGTACAACCCCAGTGGCTACAACAAATGATACTCAAAATGATTTAGTATCGGTTCAATCCATAGAGCATCAGCTTGAAGTTGAACAGGCTATAATTGAGGAAGCCAAAAAACCGACAGTTTCGCCAATAACTAATACGGTGAAAGCTCCTTCAAGACCTATTACTCCCCCTCAACCTATTAACAATAGCACCACAGTAGTTTTTGAAACTGATATGGAGAATCAAGTATTAGTTCTACTTAATACAGAAAGAAACAGATTAGGACTCAGCTCCTTAGTCATGAATGATAGCCTCAGAAATTCTGCAAGACTAAAATCTAAAGAAATGTGCGTAAATAATTATTTTGATCATCTTTCACTGATTACTAATCAATATGTAGATGGGGAGCTAAAGAGTTTAGGCATTTCTGCTTGGACAGCCTGTGCTGAAAACATACTATACATAAAGCAAAAAAAATTAAGCAATATATCTGCCCAAGAAATATTTAATATGTGGATGAATTTACCTGGCCACAAAACAAATATGCTAAACCCTGTTTATACTAAAATAGGTATGGGTATATCCTGGAGAGATAGCGATGAAAACTTAGAAGCAACTCAGCAATTTATAGATAAATAGAATTGTATGAGAAAGGAATTTCGACAAATTTGACTGGAACGTTTTCCTAATTTTAAGCTCACAAAATATGCCTTATTTGAACTAAAGTTTGCATAAAAAACTTTACTTTTGAGAACACTAATTCTGTAACAAATCCAGCCTGATTTTAAAAAAAATTAGTGAATATCCAATACTGGTATGTTATAATTATTTTTAGGCGGTGTAAAAAATGGAGAACGAAAAGTTGTTTGACCTTATGGAAAAAATGTACTCAGAGATGCAGGGTGGTTTTAAGTCCGCTGATGTAAGACTTGATAAGATGGACAGCAGATTTGATAGATTAGAAGCTGGCCAACTCTCTTTTGAAAACAAATTAGAGGATACTAGAAAAACTCTATTTGATGGTTATATCCAAACCACTGAAAAGCTAACTTCACTAGATAAAAAAATTGATCACCTACAAATAGATGTTAATAACCTATCCATGAAGACTATTAACAATGATACCAGAATAATAGAAATTTCTCAGGAATTGAAACGAGCAAGATAATATAAAGGAGAGTGGCAAAACTATTTTATAAAACAGTTTTACCACTCTCCTTTTAGTTTGTGATAAATTATTTGCTTATTTCCAAATATGTTGCATATACTCTCTCTATGGTTTCCTTTAGCTTCTCTATTGTGAGGGGTTTAAGAATGTATCCCTTATCCCTTGGCTCCAGCATAAACAGATTTAAGGACAAGCTGTTCCTGACCTTGAGAGGTAATCATAATAATAATTGCTTTAGAGTCTATTGCAATAATATTTTTTACTGCCTCAATTCCACTTAAATCAGGCATGGATATATCCATAGTAACTATATCTGGCTTGTAAACAGAATATTTATTAGTAGCTTCAACACCTGTCCTAGCCAAAGCTACTACAGAATTACCCAAATCATTTAACATTTTCGTAATTGTAACTATCATTATTGTCGAATCATCCACCACCATGGCTTTAAGCTTTTTCACTTATGTGATCTCCCCTGGAGCTGTATCAACCTCTATCACTCCATTAATTTTCTTTATTTCCTTCATAACTGCACTTAAGCCATAGCCTCTACCAGATAATTCATTAACCTCATCCTTAGTTGAAAAACTATCAGAAAATATTATATCTACCAATTGGCTATCTGTTAAACTACAAATTCCATCCTGGTCTATTAAACCCTTTTTAATAGCTTTATCTTTTATTTTCTGAATATCAATACCCTTCCCATCATCTTTTATAATAATGGAGATAGAAGTATCAGCTTTTTCTACCCTACAGGTGATTTTCCCATGCTCACTTTTTCCTCTCTCGATTCTCTCATCTGGTAGCAAGGAGTTGATTTCCAATCACCTCCTATGGGGTCAGTCCCCTAAAAAACTTTAGTTTCCGTTCTGTTCATGGTTTATTGACGCTTTACTAATTGTTTGTTCATATCCATCGAGGGTGGAACGAAGCGACGCCTTGCTAGATGCCGCCTGGTATAGTATATCTGCAGATATGTCTGTATTCCACATTGAAAAAATTAGAGGCTTTTATGCTCCTCATAACCTTAAGGTTTTGTGCTTCACAACTTTTTGAGTCCTTTTGATCTACTATTATTTTAACAAAAACACTCTATCAAATAAAAACACCCTTTTATTTTTTTTCTATATAAATATTTCTTATGTACAAGATTCTCAAATAACTCAAAGCCATAAATATACAAAATGTCTGTTTTAGCCAAAAGTCTGACGAATCATACCACTAGGCATTCCCCATGTCTATATCTATGAATAAAAATAAAATAATACATGATAATTTTTATAAGCTATTGGATTTCATTTTTCTTATACTAGTGACATTTCCATCTTTTATATATATTCGCTTGCCTTTCCATTCAACAAATCTTTTATTACTATCTGGTATTATCATATTAAAATTCAAATCCATGATACCCCACTTATTATCATATTTTATAGTGAAATAGACATTTATTAAGGTTGCATTCAAATTAATCTAATTTACCATTTGTACTGATAATTAAAAAACAGTTATTAATAAATAATCATAATTTGATCTAAAATATCTATTTTTCACTTTTGGTAAATTATTGCATTATAAGGTTAATGGCTATGGACCTCATTGTAAAAACTGGAAGCATGGCGGACATTTTTTACTTGCTACTTCACAGTTTGTTCACAACCCCCGGGGGTACTTCCACATTAAATGTGGTACATTAGGACATATGGAATTATGATTTGTCAGCACTTAGATGCTTGGTTTATTCACTTAAAGAAAACCTTGTTGACTTAAAATCATTGATTTTTCCAATAGCAAATTAATCATTTTATAATAATAGATCTGTGACGCTTGTTTGCCATACTCATTTTTAAAACCTTTTGCTAATTTATGAAGATTTTAGTTTGCAGCTCTAATTTCCAGTAAGTTTATGGTAATATTGTACTTTTAGCTATCTAATTGCCGAGAGGCTATTATATTACAGAAACCAGAATAAATGCTGCTAAAGAGCTTTTATCCAACTCTTCCTTACGTGTTTCTGAGTTCTCCTCCATCGTTGGATATGAAGACCCCTTATATTTTAGTAAGGTTTTCAAAAATATTACAGGTATCTCTCCAAGAAGCTTTAAAAACAATTTTTAACTTTATTGGATTGCACCCAAAAGAGGCCCAATTCACTGAAAAATCAAATGCTAATAAATAACAAATCCCAGTAACCATTGAGCTTACTGGGATTCTACTATTGCTAATATAATTTATAAGTAAACTTAAACTAATAATCTAGCTATTATTTTCATAATCCACCGCTACTTGCTCTAGCAAAAATGTTTCAATTATATGATGTTCTGGGAAGTCCTGCTAATGCAGTTATTATAATTGAGCAGAGCACAGCTCCTCCATCAAGATATTCCTGAGAACGTTCTGCCTTCCATTTTGCTCTACCTACCTTGGCCATCATACCCTTAGTATCCTCAGCACCTTGTTTTGCTGCCTTTGATGCTTCTTTTAATGCTATTTTTAGGTCTATATTTTCATTATATGAAGCTTCAAATGCATTAGATAAGGGAATAAGCGCATCAATTATTGTTTTATCACCTATTTGAGCTTTGCCCCGATTCATTATAGCTTTTGCCATAATTGCTGGTATCTTTATTACCTTTGTATCATCCATGACCCTTTGTCCTTTGAATTCTTTTCCCAATGCCATTATTGCACCGCTTAATAGTGTACCCATTGTAGATGGGGCTGCCTTATTAAAGGCTAATGCACATTTAATAAAAAACTCACCAATGTCCTCACCCTCATATGTACTAAATTCAGACTTTAGTGCAAGTGCACCTTTCTCCATTGAGATACCCATATCCCCATCCCCTGAAAGACTGTCCAAATCCGTTAATACATCTTTTGAAGAAACTATTTCCTCTATGGATAATTTAATTACCTGTTGAACATCCTTTATACTGTATACCATATCAACCTCTCCTTACCCCACCAATACTCACAAAGGGCGAATATGCAGGAACATCTAGTAGCTCTAAAAGCTCATCATCTAGCTTTAATAAAGATATGGAGGCACCTGCCATTTCAAAGGAGGTTGCAAATTCCCCTATAAACACTCGTGCTGGCTCTATCCCTTTTTTAAGCAAATATTCATTTACATCTTTATATAAAATATAAAGTTCTTCCTGGGATGTGGCTCCAAGACCATTTACTAGAACTGCAACTCTGTCACCTGTCTTTATAGAAAGATCCTGGATTATAGTTGGAAGCAAAGTACCTGTAAGTTCACGGCTAGTTTCAAGCCTACCACGCCTAATTCCCGTTTCTCCGTGTATCCCCATGCCAATTTCCATTTCTTCCTCACCTATTTCAAATATTGGTCGCTCTAAACCTGGAAGACTGCAAGAAGAAAAAGCCACTCCAAAAGTTGCTGTATTTGCTACTACCTTTTCCGCTATCCTTTTCACTTCATCTAGTGGAGCCATCTGTTCTGAATAGGCTCCCGCAATTTTATATGCAAAGAATATTCCTGCAATACCACGTCGTTCTTTCCATTGTTCCCGTGGCCCAGAGGCAACATCATCAGATACCTTTACCGTTCCTGTTATTATTCCCTCCATTTCCGCTAGCTCACTAGCCATTTCAAAATTCATGGAATCTCCCATATAATTTCCAAATAGATATAATACTCCATTTCCGCTATCTACCTGCCTTGTTACATTGAGAATTGTTTCGCAGGCTGGGGAGGTAAATACGTTTCCTACTGCAACTCCATCACATAGTCCCTTACCTACATATCCTAAGAACACAGGTATATGACCATATCCACCCCCGGTAACAATTGCAACCTTTCTAGCGATTGAGCCTTCAGTGCGATATACTGCCCTTATATCCTGAGGATGTGCTACCAATATCTGTGGATATGCAAGCAATATGCCCTTTAAACTTTCATCCACAAAGTCCATTGCATTATTTATCATCTTTTTCATATACTTACCTCCAGTTTATTATTTTTAGATTGTTCCATCCCAAGTGGAAACTGTTGTATTCTTCATCTCTTCTTCATCAAACCAATGTGTAGTCACACATTTAATCTCTGTAAAGAAACGATATGCATCCTTACCAAGGCAATGCAAATCTCCAAGAAAAGAATCCTTATGTCCTGCAAAAGGGAAAAAGCCAATTGGTACAGGGACTCCCACATTTACACCAACCATTCCCCCATCCGTATGACGTATGAATTCTCTTGAATAATAGCCACTTTTTGTGAAAATAACTGATCCATTTGCATAGGGATTTGCATTCATTACCGCTAATCCTTCATTAAAATCCTTTACCCTCTTAATACACAGCACCGGTCCGAATACTTCTTTCGTACCTATACTCATTTCTTCTGTTACATTATCAAAAATGGTTGGCCCTACGTAGTATCCATTTTCATAGCCTTCTACCACACAGTTTCTCCCATCGAGAACAAGCTTCCCACCTTCTTTAACCCCTTTATTAATGTTAACTATTACCTCCTCATAATGCTTCTCATATGTAACCGGTCCAAGCCCTGAGGTTTTATCATAAGCAGGTCCAATCTTAATTTTCTTTGCCTGTTTTACAAGCTCTTCTACAAAGGCATCCGCTATACTCTCTTCTACAACACAACAGCTTAAGGCCATACATCTTTGGCCTGCGCATCCAAAGACTGAGTTAATAACTCCGGCAACCGTCCTTTCTATTGGTGTATCCTCAAGCACAAGTGCATGATTTTTTGCCTCACATAACGCCTGTACTCTTTTCCCAGCTTTTGTAGCTCTTTCGTATATCAGCTTTCCAACAGGTGTGGAGCCCACAAAGGTAATGCCCTTTATATCAGGATGGTCTAGAATTGTATTAATTTCATTTCTTGAGCATGTTATTACATTAAGTACACCGTCTGGTATCCCTGCTTCCTTATAAAGTTCGGCTATTCTTAAGGCAGTTCTTGGTGTTAGGCTTGCTGCCTTAAGCACCATTGTATTTCCACATGCCAGACATACGGGGGCCATCCATCCAAACGGAATCATTGCAGGAAAATTAACCGGGACGATACCTGCAAATACTCCTAAGGATTCATAGTATTGCACCGTATCATAACCTTTTGAAGCATCCATCATGCTATCTCCCATCATTAATGAAGGAACCTGGATTGCCAGTTCTGTACCCTCTTTTGCTTTTAATACATCCCCTTCAGCTTCTGACCAGATCTTACCATTCTCCTGAGCAACCAGCATTGTGAGTTCTTCCATATGTTCCATTAAAAGATCTCGCACTTTATAAAGAACCTGTGCTCTTTTTATTGGTGGGGTTGCACTCCAGCTGGGGTAAGCTGCTTTTGCTGCTTCAATCGCCTCCAATACTTCTTCATTAGTACAGCAGGGTGATTGTCCAGTTATTTCACCAGTACTTGGATTGTGGAGATCGTAATATTTTAGTGTTTTTGACACTTTGCTTTCACCGTTACAAAAATAATTTAATTTATTCATTATGATTCCTCCTGTTCCTTATAGAATAATCTTTTGTGCTTTTGGCAGGCTATTCTCTATATTTTTAGCAAATGCTGCTAGAATAAATACAGAGTTCTTCACATCTTGTATTAAAAGAAGCCTGCTTGACTCTTACGTATATGGAATTCCTGTTGCTGCGGACTTAACATGGTAAAATAAGCTGACCACCCACCCATACGCACACGTAAATCTTTGTAGTTCTCTGGATGCTTTTGTGAATCTCGCAGCGTTTCTGTATCTACCACACTTATTGTAAGAAGATTCCCTCCCAGCTCTAGAAAGGACTTCATAAGGCCCATCATACGAACTGTTCCCCCTTCACCTTTCACATACTGACTTGCAAGTCCCAAATCAAGGGGTGACCCAAGTGGCATAACATCCAGGTTCATTTTACAAAAGGAGTTAAGTGCTCCGGTAATTCCCTTTTCCATAGCTCCTGTAGAGGGTGAAAAGTTACTTGCTACAGGCTCTGCCATGAGTCTTCCATCTGCACTAGCCCCGGTTCCATTTCCTACGGCTATATACCAAGAAAAAGTTCCAATGCCAGGCATGAATTTCATTTCGCTATGCTTTTCATCGATTGCTTTCATAAGCTGCGCATAGTCATGTGTAAGTCGCATACCTATTTCATCTGCTACTATATTATTAGCACCATACTTAGGGCAGGCGGCTAATTTAACCCTTAGTTTTTCATATCCTACAAAATTATGGTCAATTCCATCCACTACTGTTTGTAGGTCGCAGTATTTCTCTTTAAATACCACTTCATTAATTGCGCATAAGGAGTCAATCACATGACTGATACCCTCCGCAATGGTTCCACCCAGTATAAAACGAGCACCCATTTCCGTCATATCCAAACCTTTTTCAATGGGGCCCTCAAGTAATGCGGACAAGAGTGGTGTTGGTGCTACTATTGACCTTAAATGCTGGGTTTGTACCATATGCTCCGCTGCAGTTTCCATTACTATATTGAAATTTTCAAGGACACGGTCATATAAATCCTTAAAACAAGTAATTTGGGAGGCATCGCCCTGATCCGGAACTTCCTGCTTTCCATCCACATGGCATCTACCATGGTTAAGAGCCCACTCCATGCATTTTAAAGTATTTAGCTTTATGAAATAAAAGTCAGTTTTTCCAGGTAGGATGCATTCCCAGCAGCCGTTGTTGGCGTAATCTCTTGCATCCAACTTATCAATTCCAAAGTTTTCGTAGCCTTTAATGACAATCTCATCATTATAAAGTGCAGGCAAGCCCCCACCTGTTTTTAAGGTAATTGCCACCTGCTTAAGGAGGTATTCCGGCGAGTTTTTATGCAAGCGTACCGAAAGAACGGGATTTGTCATATGTATACGACGGAAGGACTCTATTATCATAACCGTCAATATATTCGTTGCGTCCTCTCCGGACTCAGGTATTACACCGCCCACTACCACATTCTGATTCCAATGGTTAATTGCATCTATGGTGTCCCGGACATTGTATCTTTGCTGCCCTATATCATAGAGCTTACGTTCTTTCCATTTCTTATCCTGATTCATCTGTGCTTTTTCCAGATCCATCATCTGCGCTGCAACTTCGTTATCCTGAGATCGTTCATTGAATTTCAGCATGTAGCAATCTGTGATTTCCTGTGCTTCTTCAAGGGTCAACTGTCCTGACTCTAAATCACTCTTTAAATATGGGTATAAATACTGGTCAGGCCTACCAAGGGCTAAGTAATTATCCGTAAGCTGCAAGGCTAGATGTAATAGCCAGGCTGACTGGCATGCTTCAAAAAAAGTCGTAGCAGGATGCAGGGGGCATCTCTCCAGTGCCTTTGAGGTACGGGTAAGTTCCGCCTTTCGGTTATCATCCTTTTCCTTTTCAATCTTAAGCCTCAGCATTTCCACATGACGACTGGCAAATACCTTAAGCCCCTCCAAGGATAAAAGCACAGAATTCAAAAACGCTTTATTTTTTTCTCCCTGAGAACTTTGAAGTTTATCTAGCGCCATCTTCTTAATTCCAACTATTCCAAGGGTTAAAAGTCTAGGATAGTTAGGCGAAATATGACCAAACATTGAGTATATCCCAAAACCATATTTCTCCCCTTCCTTTATTTCCTCCTCCTGAGCAAATTCTGGAAGATCATAGGTATTCACGATTTTTTCTTCCCTTAGGGTAAAGCAGCCCGCAAAAATTTGTCTGTCCCATATTCCAACCGGTACAGAGCTAAGTTTCTCTCTCTCCGCCATTGCTTTTCTAACCATTACAGGAAGTTTCCTTGTATCCTGATTTAATACTGAAGCAAAATCCCCAAACTCAGTATTTTTTGACATCATATTATCTCGCACCGCATCCACCAGGTAACTTACACGCTCTTGTGGAATACTTTCAACAATCTTCTGGGCATATTTAAAAGTATCAACGTTTTTCAATATTTATCAACCCCTATCTACCTGCTTAGTTCATGATTTGTACATCTAGTTCTTTGGGAGCCATATTCTTTAGATGTTCATTATAACTAGCATCCGAATTCATTTCTTCAAGTTCATATTTTTTTCCGCACCATTCATACTTTTCACCTGCCGCCATATTGTAGGGTAGCAGATGAAGCTTAGTAATGTTAAGCTCCAAGGCTATTTTATATATGGTAGTAATATTCTCTTCTGAATCGGTTATTCCAGGTATCAAAGGAATTCTTAATACTATAGAATCTGTTTTTTCACGAAGGAATCTCAGATTACTTAATACGATATCTAAATCTCCCCCTGTATAATAGGAAAACTGCTTTTTATCACTAAGTTTAAAGTCATAGTAAAATGTATCAACAAACTCAGCAAGTATTAGTAGCTCCTCCTTATTTCCATAACCGGAGGTTTCCACAATGGTATTTATACCTTCTTCCTTTAAATGCCTTAATAACCCGTAAGCAAACTTTGCCTGCATCAGCACTTCCCCACCGGTTAAAGTAACACCTCCACCGCTGTTTTTAAAAAATACTTTATCCGGTATAATTTCCTTCATAACATCCTCAATTTGCAGCTTCTTACCGGAAAGAAACATTGCACCACTCGGACAGACCTTTGTACAGTCTCCGCAGCAGACACAATCCTCATTCATAAATTTTCTCTTACCATCCTGACTTAAAGCTTGGCAACACTGGGTACACTCTCCAACACAAGCACCGCACTTTATACATCTATTTGATGCAAATAAAATCTGGGGTTTATCGGACTGTGATTCAGGAGAATGGCACCATTTGCAACTAAGGGGACATCCTTTAAAATAGATAGTTGTACGAATTCCCGGTCCATCATGTACAGCGAAGTGATCAACATCAAAAATGATGCCCTGCTGGGATGCTAGCTTTTCCATATTTACTCCCCCACTATACAAGATTACTGATTACCTGGTGGCTTATTTTATCTAATTTTTCCATCTCCAAAGCTGTCAATTCTACATTGATTGCATCGATGTTTTCTATAAAATGGCTTAAATTTTGCGTTCCAATAATTGCAGCACTCATTCCCTTTTGTGTAAGTACCCAAGCTGCTGCTATTTGGGAAATAGTTGCTTTATGCTCCTGTGCAATATCCTGAATTAGGCTAAGAAGGGGTAATTCTATCAACATATTTTTCTCACTAAACAGTGGTTTTTCATTTCTAAAGTCCTCAGAATCAAGCTTTGCACCTTTAAAATGAAAAGCTCCTGTTAAAATACCTTTTGCAACGGAATTATAACTTAAAACACTAATTTGATTTTTTGCACAAAATTCAAGCTCCCCTGACTCAATATTTCTCTGCAGCAGGTTATATTCCGGCTGAAGGGCATCTATTTGAGTAATGGCTATAGCCTCTTTCAATTGATCCACACTAAAATTAGACACTCCAATTGCTCTGATTTTCCCTTCTGCTTTTAGCTTTGCAAACTCTCCTAAGGTCTCTTCTAAAGGAATATTTACATTTGGCCAATGTATATAAAGTAAATCTATATAATCCGTTCCAAGCCTTTTTAAACTTCCCTCTGCAGCTTTTCTTACATCTGCTGCATGGAGATGCTCCTTGGAAACCTTGCTAGCAATAACACAATTTTGACGGCTTTCTTTTAAGGCTTCTCCAACAATGCTTTCTGAGCTTCCTCCCCCATACCCTTCCGCTGTATCAAAGGTTGTTATTCCTTGCTCTAAGGCCGCTCGTAGCAAAGCTATATTATGTTCCTTCTCCATAACTTTCCAGCGTCCACCCCCTAGCTCCATGCAACCATGAGTGATACATGAAATTGTAATATCTGACTTACCAAGTTTTGTATATTTCATAATCCATCTTCCTTCTTTATTATAAAATAGCTGATACTTTCACTTTTAGAAAAGCATCAGCCCTCTTAAATCAGTTCTTTTAAATAGTGATAATTTTACGTTCTAGCATGCTGTTAACACTTTCTTCTACTGCCTGAAGAATCGTATATCGAGGATTATAATTAATCAAGCGCTTGCCTTTCTCAATACTGTAATTATCACTATGGGTAACATGTGCAAATGTACTATTAATAAAGCTTTCAACTTTGGTATACTCACACCATTCTTTCCAAGGCAGGAAGGAAATTTTAGCTTCCTTTCCAAACCAACTATACATTGCTTCTGCATATCCTAAAAGAGTCATAGCCTGGGGCGCAACTGCATGGAAGCTTTCACCAAGTGCCTGTCCACGATAAAGAATTGAATTCATAAACACCTGTGCTACATCATCCGCATGAACATGATGTACCGTCTCCATACCCATATTAGGAAGTACTATTTCTTCGCCTCTTCCGATTTTTTGGAAAATCATCGGATCAAGGTTACCTGTGGGGTTTATGCCGGTCCATCCTGGTCCGGTAATATGCCCAGGCATAACCACCGTTTCAGGAAAGCCTTCCCTTCTGTATTGTTCATGAAGATAAGCTTCACTTTTTGCTTTGTTAATTCCATATTCCTCAAGGGGATGTCTCGGTAAATCTTCGGTTGCTGGTACAATAGTTGCATGACCATGTGCCCATATGGAAGCGCAGAAAAGATACTGTGATAGATTCGTATTCTTTAAAGCTTCTACCATTTGATAAGTGCTTTCAGCATTAAAAGTAATTAAATCAATAACGATATCAGCATTTAATGCTGCAATCTTTTTCCCAAACGTTCCCTTCTTGTCTTCCTCGTTTCTGTCAAGCTTTACACTCTCCACTTCCTGCCATGCACTACTTTGCAAATAGGGCTGGCTGTTACCTCGTGCAACATTAACCACCTGATATCCAGTTTTTACAAGTTTCGGAACAAGGTATGTACCAATATGTCCGCAACCACCAATAATAACAACTTTCATAATTTCCAACTCCAATTCTTCAATTATATTTTACTAACCTAACAAATACTCTAGATATAATATACCTTAATAATGAACAATTTGAACCATGCCAAGCTACAAATTTCAAGCTATAATTTTGTATCTTCAGTACAAAAATAAACCTACTGAAACATATATGATATATTATCAGCAAGTCCGGGAATAAATTGTAAGCTAAGAATAAGTTTTGGGAAGCACCGAAGAAAAACTTAGAGATGGAATAACTTGGAATAAATAGAAAGTAGGCGTTTCTAACACCTACTACAAGGGGCTATTTATATTTCAAATAAAAGTAGAAGCAATCCATAAATTGCCGATCTGCATTGCAAACTAAAGGGTTCATATTAAGGATTTCTCGGATCTTATTCAATCTGTAAACAAGGGTGTTCTTATGTAGATGCATAATCTTACTGGCCTTTTCGAGGTTATAGTCCGTACTTATCAGTATTTCTACTATCTCAATATAGTTATCAACAAATTTTTCACCAAGTTCCTTCTTCAGCATTAAAAATACAGCATGAAACTCCGGCAAAGATACCATTGTCTCTAGATATTTTACGATATAGTCATAAAAATAGAAGCGTCCTTCCTTATCAATATACTTCTGCATCCAATCACAGAGTAAATAAGCTTGCCTGTAATACAATATATCGTCTTGTATGGGACCCACATAGATTCCGCACCTCAGATTATTGGATTTCGCATAGCATAAAAAGGATTCCAAATATTGATCTATAATAAATTTATAATCTTGCATCATATTATCTATAGTGCAATCAATTCCTTTAAATATAAATATAAAGCCCTCTTTGGTTATGCCTAATAAATCCTGCTGGGTATATAATTCATTGTTTCTTAGCATATTTAGGATATTATCTATATTCTCAGTTAAATTTTTAATCTTAATTAAAATCGGGACACGAGCTAATTGTTTGCTTAATTGTAAGGCTTGGATATATTCTTCAATATCCTCTCGCTTAAAATCATTATTGTAAAATATGATATGAAGCAGCTGTTCACTTAAATTGTATTTTTTTATGTTTTCATATTTAAACATTTCATACTCCAACATTATTTCTACAGATAGTTTTATCATTTTGGCAATGGGCATAACCTCCTGAGGATTCCCTGTAACGCCTACAACCCCAGCCTTTCTCTTATTTACGTAAATTGCCATATTTACGCCTTCCTCAACTCCAAGCCTAGGATTTTCATAGCCTGCCCCTACCACAAGAATGTCTTTATCACCTTTAATAATATTGTATGCCACTTCATGAAACATCCCGATTCTTTCTTTTGACTTGCTATTGGCTATCAGTATGCCACTTTCATCCATAATATTAACATTATACTCTGTAGACTGTGATATCTTATCAATCAACCTATTTGCTAACAAATTATCTATCATATTAACCATCATTCCTTTCGCTGCACTCAATAGAGAGCGATTAACCCGCCAAATTACTGCCAGCAATGTAGATAATTATACTACATTGCACCTAAGTTTTAACACCCTATTTCCTAGCTTATACACTCCCACAGCATTTTTTGTATTTCTTCCCACTACCAAAGGGGTATGGGTCATTTCTTCCTACTTTAAATTCTTTAAGCCGCTTTGATATCTACATAAATGTCTTCAGGGTAAAGATCATCACAAGAACATTCTCTCTTTTAATAATACCATTAAGTTCAAGAATACCAAGTGCCTTGACTCCATCTTTAATTATTAAATATAAAAAATAAAGCCTCCCATTACAGGAGACATATAATCAGTACTATTAAGCTTCATCAGCTTATAAACTTATTGGTTTATTTCTTTAAGTAGACATTCTACAAGATGGTCAATTTCAGACTGTCTGAGCTTATTTAAAAGTAGACATGTAAGATAATCATCCTGTTTATTGTCATGTGGATTCATATTTTTGAATGATTTTATATTTTCTTTTATCGACAAACTCCACACCTCCTAAAACTGTTGTTATGTAAAACAACTTTTTCGCTTAAATTCCTTTTTCCTTAATAAGTTCAATTAATTTCTTGTATAACTATTCAATAATTATCCTTAATTACCCTTAATTACCCTTTAATGTTTAGTACGTTGGGATCTTCGCATTTAAGGGGGTGGCAAGATGAAGTATTCTAATATCTCATGCCCAACTAACAGTAAAAGTAGCTACATCCCGCTTATTCCTTAACCCTTCAAAACTATTATATTTCTTATTGATTGGGGCCATCTACCATCCATTTAGCATTGTGATACACAGCCTTATTATAACTTTCATTCAGTGCACTTAATCCATTGTATGACCATAAAATAGTTTTTAAACTTAGGATATAGTCGTATAATGAATTCTGAAGCTCACACGACTGAAGTCGCATGGTTCTTATTTCTTTAAACTTCTCTTATACTCTCATTTATAGGGATTATATTTCTTCTATATTTTACAACATATAAGAACTCATTTAATTACAATAAGACTTTCATTACCAAAGGCTACCTTTAGCCCATTGACGATAATATAATGGCTCACTTCAAAACCATAGTTTTACTATATCCCCATACTCGATATTAATTTAATACTTTGTATTTTAATTTCTTTTAATCTCTCCATTTCTCTATCATGTAGTATTTTAAAATTATCGTAGGTTTTAATGCATATGCTTCTATCTATTTCCTCTAAATTTTCTGTTACATTCATTATTAAGAAGGCTGAATACATATCTCTTTGAACCCCGCTATCTTTATTCCATCTGTCCTTTAATTCTTTCTTACCGTAACTATCTGTAAAATGATCAATCAATTTTTAGAGCCTCTTCTTTTGTCATTGGCCATTTGAACCTATTTTTTTCAAGTCGATAATAATATAGCCAAAATCCCTCATCAAAGTGAAGTATCTTAAGCTTATTCATTTGCTTATTGCAGAATACAAATAGTGCTTTCTCAAATGGATCTAGTTTAAGTTCAGTCTTTACAATAAGTGCTAGCCCGTCAATGTTTCTTCTTAAATCCGTTGATCCACAAGCTAAATATGCCTTGGTCACTTTATTTATGTTTAACATGATTTCGCAAGCTCTCTTACTATGTTTAGTAAAGAAGTTTTATCATCAACTGGAGCATATATTTTGGCATTACCTATTTCGATCGTTATGTGTTGCAAATTAACCTTTTGCTTTTCATTAGGTGCAGCATTTGATATATCAATAGCATGAAAAGTTTGAGTTTTTGGCTTTCTAAGCTTTTTTCTTTGATGGTATAATTGATAAGGCTTTATACTATTTTCTTTACAAAAATTCACTATGGAGTCTTCATATGATGAAAGTTTATTGATTATTTCCGTCCAATTTAAATTGTTATTTTCCCTTACCATTAACAGGTCCCCCTTTAACTCTTTATACCTGTTATTTTATCTCATGGGATTAATGGAATCTAGGCGTTAATTTTTTTACGCCTACGGTTATACTATTAAATTCAACATGCTTTTGATTTAAAGGTATTTTTACATTTGTATAATAGAAATACCCTCGAGGGATATTAACAAATTGTGAACACAATTTATTTTGCTATTATAATAGCAAAATTATAGTAGTCAATAACTGTTTTGCTAAGTTCTTTGATGTAATTTGAGTTTGTCACATTTTGTAACATTAAAAATACTCTATCAGCTTTAATATCCCTTTAAATGCGAATTTATCTTTTGCACCTGTATAAAAAAACCGTTACTCAATGAGTAGTGCCTTGTTTTCGCCTTCCACAAGGTAACAGTAAACTCTACCTGGACCTTCAATAAGGATTACCCCCGTAGCCATTTTTCTCTTCTTAAAAAATTCAGAATTTTTCATCTTTTAGCCCTCCAATTTTTAATTTTGAATATATGTTTTGACTTTTCAATAAACGATAAAAATAAAAAGGGTAGCTTTCACTCTACCCTAAATTACATCTATATTTTATCTACAGCCACGTCCTTATCCACTCCAAATATCCTATCATACAAATCTTCTCCAAAGCTAGTCTTAAGAGGTTCCCCCTCAATTATCTTGAAGCTTCTACCTCCATCACTTTGCCTTTCTGCCCTAAGGAAAATGGCTTCTTCCATTTGCTTTTCATAAAAGCCATGGGCGAAATCATACAAATGTGTAACGGAAAACACCTTAATGTGTTTCTCAAGTAATGCACAAATTATCTGCCGTCCAATCTCTGAGCCTTCTCTTTCGTTGGTGGCTGCAAAGGATTCATTAAATAGTATCATTGAGTTTGAAGTTATATTATCTATGATATAGCTCATACGACTCAGTTCCTCTTCAAGTTTTCCACTGTTCATATTGGAATCTTCTTCCCGTTTATAGTGGGTGAAAAGTCCCTCACAAAGATTGGTACAAAAGGCTTCTGCGGGTACAAACATACCACATTGTAGCATCAATTGAGACACCCCTATGCTCCTTAAGAAAGTTGATTTACCCCCTTGATTGGCGCCGGTTATTATCACCAGTTCCTTTTTATCAGCATTTACATCGTTGCCCACAATGCCTTGATCTAAGGTTAAGGCCAGACAGATATCGTATAAGCCTTGGGCGTAGGATTTTCGCTCACTTGTGGCTACCGCTTTAGGAAAGCAGAACGCCTCCCCCTTTTGCTTAAGCTCTTCTTGCAGATTTAAGCAACCAACATAAAAGCCTAATTCAGTCCGAAGCAGGCTAAAAAAGCTAAGGATATGATCCATGGACTGAGTCAAGGCATTGGCCACAAGATTTAGTCCTCTATTGTTTAATTCGGATAAAGCCTTGATTGCATTTTCATCTCTATCAGAGACATTGAAGGAATGAGTGTCTTTTCCTGTTAGGATCTTATCCATTAAACTAAGCTTTTTATATACTTGCGTGCGTAGTATGTAATTAGTCCCCTTATTTCCTTTCCCTAGCTCTACACTTATCAAAACTCCCTCTGGAAATATTAGTTCACTTAGATGCTTCTGGATTCTATCAAAATATTTCTCATCTAGTTCCTTATTTATCATTTTAAAAAAAGTTACAAAGCCCTCTGACTCGAATTTATCTCTAGCTTCATCTGAAATACTTTTTAGTTTTCTAAGCATAGATAAAAACATCTCTAAAACTTCGATAGCTCTAAAAAGTATGGTGTCTGCATAATTAGCAAAGCCCAAGAAATGGTTACTCTCCTTATCAATGGCTTCTACGGCCAGATTGTAAATATCTCTGACAAGTTCGGAATTCTTTTGACAATCCTTTAAAATATTTTGCCTGTATTGTATGCTCTCCAAATCCTTTAAGCTGGTTAAAACAGCTTTACTTGCCACTTCAAATAAAAATTCATCCCCCTTAGCCATTGCACTAAATAAGGTGTCTAGTTCTAAATCTTGCCTTAGGGTTTGTTCATTTTCAGGTAGTCCTTGCTTCAAGTCAAAATCATGATCCTTATACATTAGAAATGTCTTCATAGTTTCATCCTCTCCTTTAAGCAAGCATAGGTAAGTCCATATTTTTCAGCAATTGATACCGCATAGGAAAGCCCATCTGCAGGCTTTCTTACAATCTTATAAGTTCTTACTGCTTTATTTTCAGGCACTATGGTACTTACTAGACTAACGGTTTGGCCGCCTATTGAGGATAATTCATCTAGGAAAGTTACACATACACAAAGCAAATCTAATTCTATTATTTTGTCCAATATGCTTTTCCCCAGATAAATAGCATCCTTTAGGGTTGTGGAAGTGAAGATTTCATTCATTATGATTATACTACTTGGTGTAGCCTGGTTTATAATATCATGAATTCTAATCAAATCATCCTGTAATTTGCCACTGAGATTTTCCATGTTTTCTTCAGTTTCAAAGTGTGTGAAAAGGCTATCAAAAAGAAATAGCTTTGCTTCACGTCCTGGTACAAGGCATCCTAGGCTGGCTAGATAATGCATCTGCCCAAAACTACGAGCAAAAGTAGTTTTACCCCCTTGATTAGGACCAGATATTACAAATATACGTTCCTTCCCTTTTAGGTAAAAATCATTGCAAATCACAGGGGTTTTCCCCTTTATTAATTTATTCGCTAAGGCTATATCAAAGCCTTCATAATTACAAATTTCCTTACTGAGGCTTGAAATCTCCGGATAGCAAAATTTCAGCCCCCCCTCCCTGAACCTTTTCAAATATTCAAGGTAACCCATATAAAACTGTATCTCCCGATCAAAAACTCCCAAGGTTTCATCCACGAAGTCAGAATTGCTTTTAGGGTAATTATCTAAGTTTAAAAATATTTCAGGATATAACTTTCCTACAATATCCATTATCTTCATTTCAATGTCATTCATTACTGGGTGATCGCTAGTTTCAATTTGATAATCCTTCACAGCTCCCTGTCTAAATTTCTCAAAGGTTTTTTGCACCTGGATGCTATAATCAACTTCGCCGTTATAGTCTTGAACTTTGATGGAATTTCCCTTTATTAGTATGCTGTATTTCACCGTGGCTAAATCTGCTCTAAGCTTTTTTGTTTCCTCCTGGAGGTCCATAAAAGCTTCTGCTTTGCTGTAATTAATAATATATTCTCTAAAAGCTATAAGCCCACTAGACTTTAGATTTGCAAGACTTAAATCCTGTACAAGAGAATTTATAGCTTCACAATATATTTCCACTGCTCCTAAAAACCACTCTTCCTTTTGGTATTTATAGAATAGCTTATCCGCATAAACTAGGTGCTTTCGCATTATGCTCATTTTTCGTGCAAAGGAATTTATATACCCGTATAAATCTTTATTTTCAAGATCTCTCATTATAGCTTGACGATATTTGATGGTGTTCATATCTTTCAAGGGGGTATAGAAAAATGGTTTTAGATTATATTCCTTCTTCTTATCCGTGATAGTCTCAATAATCTGATCAAGATTTAAATCCACAAAAAATAAGGGAACTTCAACGGTTTCCTCATTAATATTGCTCTCTGGTTTTTCAAATAAAATACTGTTGAAGGTCATAAAAGCACCACTCTCTCTTCTGATTGTTATTAGTGCTATTATATCACTTAATGGAGTTAAAATCTTTAAGCTAAACTTCCAAGACTTAAGATTTAATATATGCGGTGGATTTACGTACAATCAGCTTAGTGAAAATCTTGTAATTCAAAGGCACGTCCTCACCTTTTATACTGGCAAATATATGCTCACAAGCTGTTCTCATGATGAAATCTATTGGTTGCTTCATGGTTGTAAGAGGTGGATATGTATCTGAAGCTGCGGGAATATCATCAAAGCCCATAACTGACATCTCTTCAGGCACTTTAATGGAAAGCTTATCAAGAGCTTTTAAAACTCCAATTGCCATTAAATCACTCGCAGCTAAAATTGCTGTAGGTAAACTCCCCTTTTTAGTTTTACTTAGGAAGTCAAGGATTGCATTATAAGTTGCCTTTTCATTAAAATCACCGACTATAACCTGATGGTATGAAACCCCGAGTTCTGACATCCGTTCATTGTAGGCCAGTAAACGGCTATTATCTTCTTCGTCCTCGTATCCTGAAATAAACATAATGCGTTTATGCCCTAAACTATAGAGATAATCTATTGCCTGTTTTATCCCTTCATCATCTTCCACTAATATGGTTGCATTTATATTTTTACCATACCCAATGTCTATGCAGGGTAATCTTCGTTGAAGCATCACCTTACTTACATATTTGGGCAAGGGTGATTCTAGCCATATAAGTCCATCAATTTTAGAATTAACTAAGAAATGTTTTGTACTTTGTTCCTCAACGGACTGGGGGATAGATACGCTCATCCAATAGTTTATATCACTTAATAGTCTGGATAAAGAGGATAGCATCTGTAGGGTATAGGGATTGTCTAAATCAAAGGTGGAGTTGGGGGGGATAACAATACCAATACTGTTTGTTGTACCCATCACCAAACTTCGGGCAGTTGGATCAGGCACATAACCCAATCTCTCCGCTGCCTCAAGAACTCGTTTATGGGTTGGCTTAGTAAGCTCCCCCACTTTATTTAAAGCATAAGATACTGTACTGATGGAAACCCCAGCTTCTCTTGCAACATCTCTTATTGTTATCTTCATCAGTCCACTCCTTACAAAATTTAATATTGACTAAGAACGTTATTACTTTAGAATTATTCTATATTAATATGCAATTTTTGTCAACGAGGCTGTTACTGGCCCTCTTGGATATACTTGCTTTCTTTACAATATTATATTAAATGCCTTTTTCCAGGCCACAGCATTCACAAGAAGTGCTATTATAATGTATATGAGGACTCCAAAGGTAAATAATGTAGCAATAAAATGTAATAAAGCTAACCCACCAAGGAGAAACATAATAGGAATAATGATAAGCCCCTCACTCTGCTGAGCTGTTCCAAAGGCTTCTGAAAAAGGTAGGGCTTTACGAAAGGCTCTGAAACAAATCACAATATATAAAGTCATATTTAGAAATACTAATATCAAATCTGGAACTATTCTTATACCAAATATTACAATAAAAATTAAGCTCTCCAATGTAAATACTGGAGCTACAAGCTTAACAATAAAAGCTTTAAAGACTCCTTTATAAATATCTGAGGTATCTTTTATAGGTGCAACTTTATATATCCAAGCTCCTTTGTAGTTTCCAGAATATTTCATCATCATAATCACTGTAGGGAGCATGAGTGCACAAAAATATATCGTTAAATACATCTTACTTGAAGCAATGCCTGTAAATCCCTTTCCTGTTATATCACTGAATAAAAATATAAAAGGGAAAATCAATGAAAACCCTAAGGAAGGATATACTTTTAGTTTAAATTCCCTTTCACTTTTCATCATAGCACAAGAAAATCTGAAAAATGCATTTTCTGATTTTGTCCTACAAACAATACTGGATATAACATTTACGAACCTCTTATTCTCCTTTTTTTGCTCCGAATTATTATTTAATTTCTGTAGATTCTCTTCAAAGAAGGGAATCAGCTTTAGATATACTACTATTGAAATTATAGGTACAATTACTCCGAGTATTGATAATAGTAAGAAGGTAAATTTGTAGTTTCTATGTATAATTAATTCAAAGGGGGCTCCAAACCACAAGGGAACTATGAAATACTGCCACCATTTAGGGGTAAACACCATGTTTAAGTTAACAAAACTGAATAACCTTGCTAGCAATTGATATCCTATAGCTATGGTTATGGATAATATTATCTGAACATAGTTTATTATATCTTTTAATTTTTCCCCATCAAAAAACCTTAAAATAAATAAATATAAGAGAGCTGTTAATACAACAATAAATAAATCCACGAGAATTATTTCAGCTAAAAACATTATAAAAAATATAATGCCATACTTTACTAATGAAGCAATAAGGGCTATTCCTGTTAAAGAAAAAGTAATGGTAAACATATAAATCAATATGTGAATAGCTTTAGCCATGCTTAGTGTTATACTTTTAACTGGTTTGGAAAATATAATATTTTTATCTCTTATATCAAGTAGCACTGAAGAAAAATCAGAAATCAAAGAAGTCATAAGCATAAATATTAATATGCCAAAAACAAAACTCATTTGATAAATGAAGTTGCTGCCTATCAAAACCAAGGACACAAGCATTAACCCTATTAGTCCATACATTAATAAGGACATATTAAAACTGCTTTTCTTATCCTCCATACCTGTGTTTTTGCTTGAGGAATTTTTCATTATTGTAGGAACTCTTCTGCTATCCATAATAAGCTTTACCTGAAGAATTCTTCTCATCACAGCATAATCTACCCCAAGCTTTTCAAAAATTCTTTTAAACCTATCTAGAAATTTTAATACAATAAAATCTTTCATATCTTTTGCCCCTCTTGAACTACAGATACAAACTCTTCAGCTATTTTCTTATGGTCACTGGCACCTGTAAGCTGATTAAATATTTCCTCTAGAGAACCTTCCTTGCATTTGTCCTTTAAAGCTTCAAAACTTCCATCTGCAACAACTTGTCCCTCTTTAATTAATATAATTCTGCTACTTATCTTTTCAACCACCTCCATTATGTGAGAGGAATAAAAGATTGTTTTACCTTGGGATGCCAATTCCCTTAATATCTCCTTAACAACCATTACACTAGTTGCATCTAGTCCACTTAAAGGTTCGTCATAAAACAATATATCCGGATTATGTAACAAACTTGATATTAACAATACCTTTTGCTTCATCCCTTTAGAATATGAGGTCATTCTTGAATGGTACACATCTTCTATTTGAAACATCTCCATAAGCTTCTTAGCCTTTTTGTCCACCTCATTATAATTTAGCCCGTATAGTTCTCCTATAAAAGTCAAATATTCTGCGGCGGTAAGACTATCATATATATCTGCCACCTCTGGAACATATCCGATTTTTCTCTTATACTCCACATCTCCCTTTGAAATATCTTGTCCTAAAATTGTCACCTTCCCTGTATACCCCGTTACAAGTCCAAGCATAATTTTAACAGTGGTACTTTTCCCTGCACCATTAGGCCCAATATATCCGATAATCTGACCCTTACCAACTTCTAAATTTATTCCTTTTAATACTTCCTTGTCCCCATAATTCATTCTTAAAGCATTTAAAGTTATTATTGGTTCTTGTTTTAATTCCATTCTTCCCCCACCCTTCACATAATCGGAATAACTATTATAAATTCTTATGTTATATATTACCACTAATTAATATATTTTGTAAGCGCTGCATTTTTGTAGTATTGAATGTATTTCTAACATGAAGGGAGCGATCTAAAGTTAGGAGTATACAAATAAAAGTTCTAAAGTTTCAATCCACGCCCCCATGTAGGGAGCGACATGTACAAAGTAGGTTGCTAACATTTCTACTCTGATTTCAATGTTGAAATTGGTATTGATTCCATTGTTTTCATCTCTTCTGTTAAGATTAATCTAGCCATAATTAAAGCCTTTAACGAGCAAATTGAAACTTTAGTGTCATTAATAGCATCTCAAGCCTTAAAATCTTCAGAGATTATATGGCACTTCTAGTTGCAATGCCTGGAATTGGGTTTATTACTGCTGTGACTATACTAAGCGAGATTGGCGATCCTACACGCTTTAAGAAACCTAAACACTTAATTGCCTTCTTCGGCTTAGACCCCTCAGTTAATGAATCAAGTAAGTTTAAAGGAGATAGAAATAAAATATCTAAGCGTGGTACTCGATATGGAAGAAGAGCTTTATACGCAATCGCTTTAGCTTCTGTAAGGAAAAGTAAAGCAGGTAAGCCTGTAAACAGCATTCTATACAAATATCGCAAAGAAAATCTTAATGGTAAGAAAAACAAGGTACCTCTTGGTGCAATAATGCATAAAATTGTTAACTATATTTTCGCAGTACTCAGAGACAAACGCCCCTATGAAGAAAGAAACCCACAACTTCATGAACAAATGTTTCTTAACAATGTGAACAAAAAAACAGCTTAAATAATTTGAAAAGCTTCAAATGCGCAAGTTAATATTATTTTAACTAAATTATAA